>BTUT01000590.1:0-2110 GCA_045862935.1 Acidimicrobiia bacterium | reverse complement strand
GCAGACCGACGAGCAGCGCGGGGATGTCGTTGAAGTACTGGATGTAGCCGATGGCGGCCTGGACGCAGGCGACGAGCAGCACGGCCCCGAGCCGGGTCTGCACCGCCTCGGGTGCGTGTGACCTGCGGATCGCGCCCATCGTCGCGAGCACGAGGCCGAGGAACACGACCACGCTGATGCCGTGGATGCGCGCGACGCTCGAGATGTCGAACCCGAAGCGCTTCGCCTCCTCGTCGCCGCCGTGCGGCCCGGTCGAGGTCACGATCGTGCCCGTGAACACCACGATCGTCACCGTCACGAGGAGCGCGCGCCCGAGCGTGCGGATCCGGGGGTCGACGACCAGCTCCGCCTCGGTGTGGGGCTCACCGGCCCGGCGGTACAGGACCAGCGCGTTCGTGAGGAGCACGAGCGACAGGAGGAAGTGCGCCATCACGAATTCGGGCCGGAGGTCGAAGAGCACGGTGAGCCCGCCCACGAAGGCCTGCGCGACCACCCCGGCGACGAGGCCGAGCGAGAGCCAGATGAGGTCGCGGCGGCGCGGGTCACGCAGGAGCGAGCCGAGCACGCACACGATCACCGCGATCGAGACGGCCCCCGTGACCAACCGGTTCACGAACTCGACCATCGCGTGCTCGTTGCCGGCGTCGCGGGGCACGAGCGAGCCGGGCTCGCAGTTGGGCCAGTCGGGGCAGCCGAGACCGGAGCCCGTGAGCCGCACCGCAGCGCCGGTCACGATGATGAACCCGAGGAGGATCGCGGCGACGAGCGTGATCCGGCGATACGCGGGCGGGCTCAGGCGGAACCGGCGCACCGGCCGAGCGTACGCGGCCCGGTCTGGATTACGGTCACCGGCGTGGCCTACGACGAGTTCGGCCTGTTCCACGAGAACGCTCAGGAGCACGGACTGCCCTACGACGCCCCACCCGAGGTGCGGCGCGAGTCGGTGGTCGTCGACCCGGTCACCGGGCGGCGGCTCAGCGCGCTCGTCTGGGGAACCGACTCACCCGTGATGGTGCTCGTCCACGGGGGCGCGCAGAACGCGCACACCTGGGACACCGTCGCGCTGGCGCTCGGGCTCCCGCTCGTGGCCATCGACCTCCCGGGGCACGGCCACTCCGACCACCGCGACGACGGCCCCTTCGGCCCCCGGGAGAACGCGGCGGACGTCGAGGTCGCCATCCGGGCCCTCGCCCCCGACGCCCGCATGGTCGTGGGCATGTCACTCGGTGGACTCACCAGCATCGCGCTCGCGGGTCGCGCACCCGACCTGGTGCGCAAGCTCGTGCTCGTCGACGTGACCCCCGGCGTCGACAAGGAGCGGGCGGCTCCCATCGCCCAGTTCGTCTCCGGCCCGGAGAGCTTCGCGAGCTTCGACGAGATCCTCGAGCGAACGGTCGAGTTCAACCCCACGCGTTCGGTCCAGTCCCTCCGGCGGGGCGTCCTCCACAACGCCGTGGAACGTGACGACGGCCGGTGGGTGTGGCGCTACCAACGCCCGCGCCTGATGGAGCTCGCGGTCCGACCCGACGGTGAGCCCGCCCGGCCCGACGACCCGCCGGTTCCCGACTTCACGACGCTGTGGGACGACCTCGGCGCGGTCACCGTCCCCGTCCTCTTGCTGCGCGGCACCACGCTCGGCAGCGTCGTGACCGACGACCACGTCGAGGAGCTCGGTCGCCGGCTCCCGGGCGCGAGGGTCGTGGCCGTCGACGGCGCGGGTCACAGCATCCAGGGCGACAAGCCGCTCGAGCTCGCCGACCACCTCGCCGCCTTCCTCGCCGGCTGAGCCACGACGCGCGGGCGGCCCACGGGGCAGCCGCGCTCACCCCGCGGCGAGCTCGACGCGCGCCGTGGCCGCAGCCTCGATCGCGGCCCAGTCGTAGCGCATCGGGATCAGCGCGGCCGCGGCCCAGGCCTCCCGCTGGTCGGCGAAGTGCGCGCTCGCGGGCTCGCCGCTCGCGCCGCACGGCACGATCCAGCGGCTCTCGTCCCAGTCGGCGAGGTCGAACACGTAGCGGGCCACCGACGCGCCCGTCACCGCGAAGCTCACCCCGGCGGCGTGCGCCGTGGCGAGCACCGTGTCCCACTCCCCGGCCGCTTCCACGGCGGG
>BTUT01000589.1:0-2117 GCA_045862935.1 Acidimicrobiia bacterium | reverse complement strand
GCCATGCCGCGACGACCGCGGCGGCGCCGTCGGCCTGGAGCGGCGCGGCGAGCGCTCGCACGTCGCCGCCCGCGTCGGCGAACTCGGCGAACACCGCCGCCGCGTTGCCGCCGTCGGCCGGGAGGGGTGGGCCGACGCGCCCGTGGTCGTGGAACGCCTCGAGCGTCTCGTTGGGCATGGTGTTGATCGTGTCGGGCGCGGCCAGGCCCTCGACGAAGAGCGTGTCGGGTGCCGACGGGTCCTTGGTGCTGGTGCTCGCCCAGAGGAGCCGCTGGGCCCGCGCCCCGGCGCCCGCCAGCCGCTGCCAACGCTCGGAGCCGAGCAGCTCGCGGTACGCACGGTACACGTCGAGCCCCACCGCGAGGCCGAGGCGGTTGCGCAGACCCGCGGGCACGGTGCCGGCCACGGCCTTGTCCCATCGCGACATGAACACCGACGCCACCGACGCGACGACGGGGTCGTCGCCCGCGGCGATGCGCCGTTCGATCCCGCGCATGTAGGCGTCGGCCGCGGCGCGGTACTGGTCGGCGTCGAAGAGCAGCGTGACGTTCACCGGGACCCCGGCCGCGATGCTCCGCTCGATCGCCGGGAGCCCCTCCGCGGTGCCCGGGATCTTGATGAACACGTTCGGCCGGTCGGCGCGTGCGCGCAACGACGCCGCGGCCTGCACGGTCGCCTCGGTGTCGTACGCGAGCTCGGGCGACACCTCGAGCGACACGAACCCGTCCACGCCCGCCGTGCGCTCGTGCTCGGCGCGGAACAGGTCGGCCGCACGGCGGAGGTCCTCGATGGCCAGCTCGAAGAACAGGTCCTCACCCGCCAGGCCGGCCGCCGTCTTCTCCCGGATGGCCTCGTCGTACGCGCCGCTGCCGATCGCGTGGTCGAAGATCGACGGGTTCGAGGTGAGCCCGGTGACCGAGTACTCGTCGATGTAGCGCTGCAGCGTGCCGTCGTCGAGCATCGGCCGGGTGATGTTGTCGATCCAGAGGCTCTGCCCCAGGTCGTGCAGGTCCTTGGTGGCCGGCATGGTCGCTCCTTCGCGGTCGGTGCCCTCGCAGCACCGACGATATCGGCCACCGGACCCGCGGGAGTCCAGAGGCGCCGCCCGCCGCGCCTCACTACGATGGACCGTCGCCGTGATCGTCGACTCCGACCCCGCTTCGATCGAGGAGGTCCACCTCGTCGCGCGTGGCCTCGCGACCGCCGTGGCACCCGAGTCAGGGCTCACCGACGTGCAGGCCGCGCTCCTGAGCGCCATCGCCGAGGCGCTCACCGGTGTCGAGGTCGACTACCACGGTCTCGAGCCGTTCGGCCCCGACGACCTCGCGGCCGTGCTCGCGGCGCGCGACACCGAGTACCGCCAGCGCATCGTGCACCACATGGTGCTCGGCGAGCTCGTCCTCCGGCCGCTGCCCACCGACGTGGCGCTGCGGGTGGCGCGCTACGCGTCCGCGCTGGGCATCGAGGACCGCTACGTGCGCGTCGCCCGCCGGTACGCGCAAGGCGCGTACGGCCTCGCGTGGATGGACCTGCACCGCAGCGGCTTCACCGAGCACTGGCAGCAGATCGACCGCACGGCGCTGCGCACCACCGCGCTCCCGCCCGACCAGGTGTCACGCGCCGAACCCGACCCCGAGCTCGAGGCCCAGTGGCAGGCCTTCGAGCAGCTCCCCGACGGGTCGCTCGGCCGCCGGGTCTGGGAGATGTACGACGGGCGCGGGTTCGCGCTCCCGGGCAGCCCCGCCGGCGCTTCGGCGTTCCTCGCCCAGCACGACTTCGTCCACGTGCTCGCCGACTACGGCACCAACCTCAAGGGCGAGCTCGAGGTGTTCGCGCTCATCGGCCGCGCTGATCCCGACCCCAAGGGGTTCGCGTGGCTGGCGACGCTCGTGGGGCTGTTCGAGACCGGCTACATCGAGAGCGCCGGGTTCTTCGACCGCGACGTCCGCGAGCACAACATCGGGGCCCCGGGGATGCACGTGCGCCTCGCGGACGCGATCCGGCGGGGCAAGGCCGTGTGCGAACGGATCGGCCGTGACCTCCTCGAGGTCGACTTCCACGAGCTCGCCCCGCTCCCCGTCGACGAGGTCGCACAACGGCTGGCGATCCCCCCCAAG
>BTUT01000588.1:0-2127 GCA_045862935.1 Acidimicrobiia bacterium | reverse complement strand
GGGCGAAGCCGACCGGGTCCTCGAACGATGCGGCGAGCTGGCCACCGCGCTCCCCCAGGCGTTGCCGGGCTGGTCGCACGCGTTCACTCGATCGGGGCGAGCCCACCTCCGCGGCGACCTCGCCCTCGCCGAGACGCTCGCGCTCGAACAGCTCGACATCGGGAGCCGGGCGGGCCAGCCCGACGCCCCGCTCTACTACGGGATCCTGCTGTACGCGATCCGGCTCGAGCAGGGCCGGGTCGACGAGATGGCCGACCTCATCGCCGCCGTCGGATCCGGACCCGACGCACTCGACGGCATCGACCCCCTCTGGGGGGTGACTGCGGCACTCCTCGGCCGGGACGACGAGGCGCGCGTCGTGCTCGATCGACTCGCGCGCGACGACTTCACGGGGCTCCCCGAGCACCAGGCGTGGGCTCCCATCTGCTGGGCGGCCGCCGTGATCGCCGTGCACCTCGGCGACCTGGCCCGCGCCGCGTTGCTCTACGACCTGCTCCTCCCCTACGACGGACAGCTCGTCTACCCCGGCCTCGTCGTGTTCGACTCGGTGGGCGGGACGCTCGGCATGCTGGCCACCGCCCTCGGGCGCGAGGAAGCGGCCGCCAAGCACCTGGCCCATGCGCAGCGGCTCGCGGAGGCGATCGACGCCCCGCTGCTCCTGGCCCGCACCCGAGCACGCCAGCGCGGCGACCTGCGGCTCCTGCCCACGTGAACCGCCGAAGCACCGCTCGCTCGAGCGACTCGGCCCGGCGTCGGGACCTTCGTCACAACCTCGCCCGGAGCGCCGCGAGGGTCCCGCCCACGCGCGGGTCCGTCCGTACACTCGCGCCCATGGCGACCGTCACCGACATCATCAAGCCCGGCCACTGGTCCACCGACATCCCGCTCGACACGCCGCACCTGCGCCTCGACGTGCTGGCCGAGCGCGGCTACGTGATCCTCGCCGACCAGGACCCGCTCGTACCCGAATCGGAGTTCCTCCCGCTCGAGTACATGGACTGGAAGAGCGGTGGCGACACCAATTTCGCGCCGATCGCGACCGCCGACGGCGAGCTCGACTGCCGCGGGTTCTGGCGACCCGGCGACGAGCGCGCCGACAAGGGTGGCCAGTGGACCATCAACGCGCCGCGGTGCCCCACGCTGGTCGAGCACGTGAAGTCGGTCGGCGCCGACTTCGGACGGGTACGGGTGATCCGGCTCGAGCCCCAGGACTACGAGCAGTCGCTGCGCTCGTTCCACCGCGACGACAACAACCGCTTCAACCCCGAGGGTGAGGGTTGGGTCGTGCGCCAGTGGATCGAGCTCACCGACAACCCCGGCGCGTTCATGATCCTCATGGAGCAGGGTCCGGACGGGATGCCCGACCCGACGACCGAGGTGCACGTGCCGCTCCATCGGGGCGCTCGGTTCGTGGTCGACACCCAGCGCCTCTGGCACGTCGTGTGCAACCCGAGCGACACCACGCGCTACGCGCTGATCACGAGCTTCGAGAGCGGACCGGAGCTCGACGCCTGGATCAGCGCCAACCGCGCCGCGTAGCCCCGCCGGCGCGTCCTCCTCGCTCGAGCGTGTCACCACCCTCGCGCGCCCGCGCCCGTCCGGGCGCGACGCTCAGGCCGCTTCGTGGATCACCCGCTCGCGCATCGACCACCAGTGCCGAGCGGTGACCACGACCCAGTCGAGCAGCGCGACGCCCTCGTCGGCACACGCACGACGGAGCTCGACGAAGCGACCCAGCTCGTGGCGCGTCGGCACGTGCGCACCACCGCGGACCACGGTCGCCAGCACGACCGCACCCACGACGAGCTGGTCGGCCAGCGCCACGAGCTCGTCGACACCGACCGGGGGAACGGCGCCGGCACCCACCCGCAGGGCCGCACCGCACACGGCATGGGCGAGCGGCTCCGACTCCGCGAGCGCGAGCCCGAGCAGGATCTGCGCCGGCTCGTCGGTGGGCACACCACACGCGGCGAGGAACGCAACGACGTCCGCGGGCCCGCCGATGAGGAGCGCGCTCGGATCGAGCGGGCGCTCGCTCGGGACACCTCCGGGCTCCACACCGGGCTCCACACCGGGCTCTTCGCCGGGCACCTCGCTCGGACCGTGGTGGGACATGGGACACTCCCC
>BTUT01000587.1:0-2129 GCA_045862935.1 Acidimicrobiia bacterium | reverse complement strand
GGCGTCTGAGAACCATCCCGCGCCTCCCGGCGCCCACGCCGATCGCGCAAGTGGGACGTCGCGCGGGTTTCCCGTAGGGAAACCCGCAAGAGTGTGATCGCTGGACCTGCCGTTCCGCGCCGAGGTGACGGGCCCGCGTCACCAGCGTTCCCGGAGAGCCAGACCGGCGAGTGAGGGCCGTCACCTGGCCCCCGGACCTACGCGGCGGACCTGCGCGGCTGATCTGGCCTGTGCCGTCTCGGCCGGCGCGGGACCGGGAGTGTTCGCCCGCACGGACCTCGGCCGAGATGCCCTCGCTCCAATGCGCGGACAGTCGACGCACACGCGGTATCGCGCTCGGTCCGACCACCGCACAACGGCACTGCTCGCCGTTCGGATCGGGCAGCTCGAATTCGACGCTGCGCTCTTGCTCGCTCGGATGGCCCTCGGCCGTGAGTCGAAGCGTTTGATCGGGTTCCATGCGTTGGTAGGGCGCTGAACGCGGCTCCTGCGCGCGTCGACCGCGCCTCGTCAGCCTCGGAATCGTCGAACAGGGGGTTCGGCGGGAGGTCGATGGCCGGATCTCGGCGCCGACGACCGCGAATCCCGCGTGGCGGGAGGTTCCACGGGATCTCGACTCCGACGCGCCCGTCAGGTTCGAGGTACCCGATGGCACCTGGAGACCCCGATGGCTCCGATCGTGCACATCCGACGAAACGGTGGCGAAGATCGCGGTGGCGCCAGGTCGAAGCAGCATTGCGAAGAGACCCCTGGCGTATCGTTCGGCCAAGTGATCTGCAGTCCGACGAGTTCTCAGGCCCGGGCCCCCGGATCCATGAGCGCAGCGAGGGTCATGGACACGAGCAGGTTCCGCAGCTGGGCATCGGTGAGTGGGCTGCGGTAATCGGCGACCGAGTTCACGAGGCCAAAGGCCGCGTGGACCGCGGTCCGGGCAGCTGCGTCGTCGACGTCGGGGCGTACGGTCCGAAGCACCCGGACCCACTGCTCGGCGTATGCCCGCATCGCGCGTCGGATGCGACGGCGGTCCGCCGCGGGAAGGTGGTCGGCCTCCTGGTCGTACACGCGAATGAGATTCCGGTCGCGCAGCGCGAAGTCCACGTGTGTGGTGACGAGTGCGTCGAGTGCGTCGGACGCACGTGGCGTGGAGTCCACGACGGTACGGGCGCCCGCGAGCAGTTCGCCGACGACCCGGTCGAGCAGGGCGACGAGGAGATCTTGCTTCGACGCGAAGTGTCGGTAGATGGCGGAACCCGTGACGCCGGCAGCGCCGCCGATGTCGGTGATGGCAACCGCGTGGAAGCCACGAGTCGCGACCAGCTCTGCGGTCGCTTCGAGCAGCCGTTCGCGGGTGCGGCGGCCACGCGCCGTCGCGGCGGTGGTCATCAAAGAGCGCCTCCGGACTTGCGGGGCGAATGTGATCAGACAATAACATACGCGCGATGGCGCTCCTGACGTCGATTGTCGATTCCGCGGGGGAGACCTACGCGCGCAATCGAGCGGGGCTCCTGGCGCTCCTCGCGGAGCACGAGGCCCAGCTCGAGCTCGTCCGGGCGGGAGGCGGGGAGCGCTACCTCGCGAGACACCGGGCGCGGGGGAAGCTCACCGTTCGCGAGCGGATCGAGCTGCTCCTCGATCGCGACGCGCCGTTCCTCGAACTCTCGCCGCTGGCGGCGTGGGGCACGCAGTTCCAGGTCGGCGCCAGCATTGTGACGGGGATCGGGGTGGTCTCGGGGGTCGAGTGCGTGATCATCGGTCAGGACCCGACCGTCAAGGGTGGGTCGATGAACCCGATCACGCTGAAGAAGAACCTGCGGGCGCTCGAGATCGCGCGCGAGAACCGGCTGCCGGTGGTCAACCTCGTCGAGTCCGGGGGGGCCGACCTCCCCACCCAGGCCGATCTCTTCGTGCCGGCCGGGCAGATCTTCCGTGATCTCACCGAGCTCTCCGCGTCCGGGATCCCCACGATCGCGCTGGTCTTCGGGAACTCCACCGCGGGTGGCGCATACGTCCCGGGGATGTGTGACTACGCCGTGCTCGTCGACGGGCAGGCGAAGGTGTTCCTCGGCGGTCCGCCGCTCGTCAAGATGGCGACGGGGGAGGAGTCGGGCGACGAGGAGCTGGGCGGCGCC
>BTUT01000586.1:0-2130 GCA_045862935.1 Acidimicrobiia bacterium | reverse complement strand
GCGCCAGGCGGGGGACCGCCACCCTCCTCACATCAACAGGCTCTGGGACAACCTCGCCTTCTCCTCTGCCCGATGACGCAAGGAGAAGCACCGATGGTCGTTGCCCGCCGCACACAACCACCCATGCCGACGTCGCCGCGCGCCCTGGATCCCCTGCTCACTCCCGGACAGGTAGGGGACTACCTCGGAGTTCCGCTCGGCACCCTGGCGAACTGGCGATACCAAGGTCAAGGCCCGGCCTACGTGCGGGTCGGCCGTCACGTCCGGTACCGCGCACAGGACGTCACGGCCTGGATCAACGATCTCGCCGACCGCTGAGTCGTATCCTGAACGTGCTCTCGACGGCTTGAGCCTGACGTAGCCGTCCTCCCGATCTCGCGCCGCGCGCGAGCACCTGGAAGGACCGGCAATGACCGTCGTACGCCCCACGGGTCGGACCCAGCGATGAGCAGCGTGAGCAAGCGACCCGACGGGCGCTACCGGGCGCGCTATCGCGACGCCGCCGGTGTCGAGCACGCGAAGCACTTCGTTCGCAAGGTCGACGCACAGCAATGGCTCGACTCGATCACCGCCAGCCAGATCCGAGGCGACTACGTCGACCCCCGCTCCGGCAGGATCTCCTATCGCGAGTGGTCCGAGTCCTACTTCGCCGACGCGATGCACAAGCGCGCGACGACACTCGCTCGCGACCAGATCGTGAACCGGCGCTGGCTGCTCCCTCACCTCGGCCCACGTTCGCTCGCGACCATTCGACCCGCTCACGTGCGACACATCGTCGCCACCATGGGCGAGCACCTCGCCCCCGCCACCGTCAGGACGAACTACGGCGTGCTCCGCGCAGTGCTGAGCGCCGCCGTCGACGCCGAATTGATCGCGGTGAGCCCCTGCCGGGGAATCAAGCTGCCGGCAAGGCAGCGATCCGAGATCCGGTTCCTCGACGCCGACGAGCTTGCCCGCCTCGCGCACGAGACCCCACCCGAGTTCCGGCCGATGATCTACCTGGCCGGCGTCCTCGGTCTCCGGTGGTCGGAGGTCGCCGGCCTGCGGGTCGGACGAGTCGACTTCCTCCGTCGGACTCTCACCGTGGTCGAGACGTGCGCCGAGGTCGAAGGGCGGATCATCTTCGCCGACGTGAAGTCGCCCGCCTCCCGGCGCACCCTCAGCGTGCCCGGCTTCCTCATCGCAATGCTGGCCGAGCACGTTGCGGCTCGGGGTAGGCCCGGTCCCGAGGCGCTTCTCTTCGTCGCACCGAACGGCGGCCCCCTCCGCCGGTCGACCTTCCGCACCAGGGTGTTCGATCCCGCCGCCCGCCGGGCCAGCATCGACGGGGTCACGTTCCACGCCCTCCGCCACACCGCCGTTGCACTCATGATCGAAGCCGGTGCCCACATCGAGGCCATCAAGCAACGCCTCGGCCACTCATCGATCCGCGTGACCAACGACGTCTACGGCAGCCTCCTCCCCACCGTCGACGAGTCCGTCACCGCCGCCCTCGACGCGCGCTTCGCGCGCCTGCGGCCGTCAGGCGATCAGTCCGCCAGGTCGCGCCGCCATCGGCCCTCGAGGTAGTCGTCGACCCAGTTGCGTGAGCTGCGCCACTGGCCGTCAGCACCCCGTGTGGCCTGGAGTCGACCGCGCAGCGCCGCAACGCGGAGGGCATCCGCGGTGATTCGCTTGTCTGCGAGCGCGGCGAGCGGGACGAGACGTGCGGGGCCAGCCACGGCGGGGACGACGAACTTGTACAGGTTGTCGAGGATCGCTCGGGCGAGGAGCTCGCCGAGCTGCCCGGCCTCGCCCGCGTCCGCGCGCCGGAGCGCACGCAGGTAGGACTGCCGGTCGCGCTTGTAGATGATCGCGGGGGGATACCCGAGGCGGACCAGGATCAGGTTCAGCACCAAGCGGCCGGTCCGACCGTTGCCGTCGAGGAACGGGTGCGTGCACTCGAACTGCTGGTGCAGTCGGGCGAGATCCTCGGGGAACGACGGCGTCCGCGCCTCGAGGCGGTTCGCAGCCTCGATCCACGCATCGACTTCCGCGGCGACGAGCGGCCATGACGGAGGGGTCATGCCGCCGGGGAACGGCTCGATGTCGTGCTCGCGGAAGCTCCCGGGCCCTTCTCGCTCGGTGGCA
>BTUT01000585.1:0-2130 GCA_045862935.1 Acidimicrobiia bacterium | reverse complement strand
GCACGGGTGCCGCGGACGCGTCGAGCCGCAACGACGCGTCGATCCGGTCGCGGATCTCCTCCTGGTCCTCCTCGGGGATGCCGAGCAGCATCCCGATCGTTCGCATGGGCATCTGCGCGCCGAGGTCGCCGATGAAGTCGAAGCCGCCCGCGCCGACCAAGGGGTCGAGGTGCTGGGCGCAGTAGTCACGGACCTGGGGCTCGATCGCGAGCATCCGCTTGGGGGTGAAGACCCGGCTCAGGAGCCCGCGGTGGAGGTCGTGCGCCGGTGGGTCCTCGAACAGGATGCTCCCCGGCGGGATCTCCATCCCGCTCTTGATCAGCTCCAGCACCGAGCCCTTGCCCGAGATGTAGGTGCGCCAGTCGACGGAGCAGCGCTCCACGTCGTCGAAGCGGCTGAGCGCGAAGAAGTCGTGCTGCTCGTTGTAGTAGAGCGGCGCTTCGTCGCGCATCCGCCTCCAGACGGGGTACGGATCGTCGTCGATCTCGAAGTCGTAGGGGTCGTAGTACAGGTCGGGCCTGTTCGGCGCGTCGTCCATGTCGTTCCTCCAGTCGTCGCCGGGACGCTCAGAAGCTCCGGCAGAAGACGGTGTCGAGCTTCTGGTTGCGCGGGCGCGTCACGATGAACAGGTGGACCTCGGCGATCGCGTCGACGTCCTGTCCCCCGTGGCGTCCGAACGCCTGCGCCATGAGGCCCTGCTCGGTCCACATCTCGATTGCGGCCGCGCCGTCGTCGGCGTCCCAAGCCCAGTCGGTGGAACCCTCACCGGCGACCTGTGCGCCGCCCTGGACGAGGGTCGTGACCCGGATGTCGTCATCGACGACCTCCTGGGTCAGGACCTTGTCGAACGCCTCCAGGGCCGCCTTGGTCGCGACGTACATCGAGAGCATCGGAAAGGGGTGCAGCGTCGACTCGCTCGACGTGTTGACGATGTCGCCCTCGCCTGCGGCCCGCAGCAGCGGGATCGCCGCCCGGCAGGTGTGGACGGGACCGAGGAGATTGGTCGCGACCTGGCGCTCGATGTCGTCGTCGCTCAGTCGTTCGACGAGGCACGGTCGGTACACGGCGGCGTTGTTCACGAGGATGTGGAGCCGTCCAAACCGGTCACCGACCTCCGAGAACGCCGCGCGCACGCTCGCGGGATCACCGACGTCGGCCGGCACCGCCGTGGCGCCGGGTCCCAGCTCGGCCGCCAGCGCATCGAGCCGCTCCCGGCCCCGCGCCAGCAATCCGACGGACGCCCCTTCGCGCACGAAGCGCTCCGCGATCGCACGCCCGGACCCACTCGTCGCGCCGGTGACGACCGCGACCTTCCCATCGAGCGATCCCATCGTCCCCCTCCACGTTCGGCGTAATACCGTACACTCAATCCTCCGTCGCCGATCCAGGGGGAACGCCGCCATGGAGTGCACCGCCATCACCTTCGAGGTGGACGAGCACGTCGCCACCATCACCCTCGATCGGCCCGAGGCCATGAACTCGTTCGACGACGCCATGGCCCGCGAGATCGCCTGGGCCTGGGAGACCGTGCGTGACACCGACGACATCCATGTCGCGGTGCTCCAGGCCAACGGCGACCGGGCGTTCTGCACCGGTGTCGACATCAAGGGCGGTGCCACCTGGTTCATGAAGGACAACGTCTGGAACTCCTTCGATCCCGGCATCACGCTGTCGCCGAAGTTCCACCACCGCTGCTGGAAGCCGGTGGTCACCGCCGTACACGGTCTGTGCGCCGGCGGGGCGCAGTACTTCCTCAACGAGTCCGACATCATCGTCTGCTCGGACGACGCGGAGTTCTTCGACCCGCACGCGAACGGCGGCATCGTCTCGGCGCTCGAGCCCATCGGCATGCTCGCACGCGGCGTCCCCGCCGGCGACGTCCTCCGGTGGGCCCTCATGGGCACCGAGGAGCGCATCACCGCCGAGACCGCGCTCCGTATCGGGCTCGTCACCGAGGTCGTCCCCCGCTCCGAGCTCCGCAGCCGAGCGCGGTCGATCGCCGACTCGATCGCGGCGCGCGCCCCCAAGCCCATCCAGGGCACCGTCCGCGCGATCTGGGAGTCGATGGAGCTCCCGCGCTCAGCGGCGCTGCACAACGGGCTCTCGTACACCCAGATCGGGAACGACCCG
>BTUT01000584.1:0-2132 GCA_045862935.1 Acidimicrobiia bacterium | reverse complement strand
GGAGTACGCCGGTCGTGAGGGTGACATCGTCACCGGGATCATCCAGCAGACCGACCAGCGCTACACGCTCCTCGACCTCGGGCGGGTGGAGGCGCTGCTCCCGCAGGCGGAGCAGGCGACGAACGAGCGCTACGAGCACGGCTCGCGGCTCAAGGCCTACATCGTCGAGGTCCGCAAGACGGCGAAGGGCCCTCAGATCGTGGTGTCGCGCACCCACCCGGGCCTCGTGAAGCGGCTCTTCGAGCTCGAGGTCCCCGAGATCGTCGACGGCGTGGTGGAGATCAAGGCCATCGCCCGGGAACCGGGGCATCGCACGAAGATCGCGGTGGCGTCCAACGACTCCAACGTCGACCCCGTGGGCGCGTGCGTCGGCGCTCGGGGCTCGAGGGTCCGCATGGTGGTCAACGAGCTCCGGGGCGAGAAGGTCGACATCGTCCCCTACACCGACGACCCGGCGGAGTTCGTGATGAAGGCGCTCGCCCCGGCCCGGGTGCGCGAGGTGCGCATCGACGAGTCGACCGGCACCGCCGAGGTGATCGTTCCCGACTTCCAGCTGTCCCTGGCCATCGGTCGCGAGGGCCAGAACGCGCGTCTCGCCGCGCGCCTCACCGGCTGGCGAGTGGACATCCGCAGCGAGAACCAGCCCGAGGAAGAGGAGGCCGCGGCCGACTACGCCGAGGGCGAATGGGTCCGCAACGAGGAGGGGGAGCTCGTCTTCCAGCCGGCGGAGGGCGGCGACGCGATCTCGGCCGCCGACGCCGGGTATGCCGGTGCGGCGCCGGACGAGGCCGCAGGGGAGGCGTCCGGCGCGGAGCCGGCCCTCGCCGCGGAAGCGGGAGGAGGCGGCGGTGACCTACCGGGCGACGGCACAGGCGACGCGCCGGGTGACGGCGCCGCGGACGCGCCCGCCGTCGGCGGGGACGCCACTGGTGGGACCAGCGGAGGAGGAGACGACGGGTAGCGATCGGGCCGTAGGGCTCCGGACCTGCGTCGGCTGCCGCCGGCGTGGCGACCCGAGCACGCTGGTCCGCCTCACACGGCGAGCCGACGGCTCGCTCGCGGTGGGTCCAGGGCCCGGACGAGGGGCCTGGCTGTGCGGGTCGCCGAACACGGCGGTCTGCCTGGAGGCGGCGAAGCGCCGCCGAGCGTTGGATCGGGCCCTGCGGGGACCGGTTCCGACGGACGCGATCGAGGAACTGCGCGCGAGACTGGGACAATGAGCGACTGATCACTGCGGGACCGCCGCCGTGATCGGCATGCGAGAGGGACGAGCGGACGGCCTTGCCGAAGAAGATCAGGATCTACGAACTGGCCCGTGAGCTGGGGCTCAGCAACGAGGAGTGCCTCGAGCTGTGCACCGAGCTCAAGATCGGGGTCAAGAGCCACTCCTCGAGCATCGAGGACCCGATGGCCGACCGCGTCCGCCGCCTGGCCGACTCGAAGGGGATCCGGCGCGAGCCGATCGTCGACGAGCCCGCCAAGAAGCCGGAGAAGAAGGCGCCCGAGAAGAAGGCGCCCGAGCCGGTGCGCACCGACGTGAGCTCCCCGGTCGGAGGCGGGACCGGAGAGGACGCCTCGCCGGTGTCCCAGCCGGTCGAGCGTCCGGCAGCCCGGGTGGTGCGCTCCACGGGGGGCATCCCCGAGCCCGAGCTCGTTCCCGAGCGTCCGGCGGCCCGGGTGGTGCGCTCCACGGGGGGCATCCCCGAGCCCGAGCGCGCGCCCGCGCGCCCGGCCACGCCGCCGGTCGCGCCGGCACCGCCTGCGCCACCCGTCGCGCCCGCGGCCACCGCGCCGGCCCCCACCGTCGCGGCGCCGGTGCCCGGCGAAGCGCCTCCTGCTCCCGCCACGCCTGCGGCACCGGCCGCGTTGCGGGGTCCGTCGGGCAAGCCGATCCCGCCGCCGCCCGGCCCGTTGCGGGGTCCGTCGGGCAAGCCGATCCCGCCGCCCCCGGGCGCTCGGCGCCCTGCCGGTCCGGGTGGGCCGCGGGTGTTCACCCCCGACGCCGGTGGTGCTCCGCGTGGTGGCGGAGCGGGGTTCCCCGCCCGGCGTCCCGGCCCGCCGCCGCCCCGCACGGGTGGCCCTGGAGGCGGTCCCGGGGGAGGCCCCGGGGGTGGTGGACCCGGAGGCCGCGG
>BTUT01000583.1:0-2138 GCA_045862935.1 Acidimicrobiia bacterium | reverse complement strand
GGAAGGGCACGAGCGCGGAGTCCTTCACCAACCGGCTCGAGACGCGCGTGAGCGCATCCCACAGCGGGGTGTCGATGGGCGACGCCGTCGAGGGATCGTCGTTCGACTCGATGTCCACGGTGTCGTACAGGTCGCCGAGCGCGTCGCGCAGCATCGCGCGCACCTCGTCGCCGGTCTGCCCGGGGAGCGTGCGGATGTCGACCTCGAGCTCGACGTGGTCGGGGATCACGTTCGTCTTCGTGCCCCCGCGGGCGACCGTGGGCGCGAAGGTCGTGTGGGTGCAGGCGTGCACCAGGCGGCCCATCCCCACGGGCATCTGCTCGCAGAAGTCACGCACCGCGCTCGGATCGAGGAACGCGTCGCGCAACTCGGCGGGGTAGTCCATGGCCTCGACGTGGCGGCGCCACACGTCACCGATGTGGGCTTCGGGCCGGTACTCGTGGATCCGGCGCACGACCTCCGCCGCCGTCACCAGTGCGTTGTCGGAGCGGAACGGCTGCGACCCGTGACCGGGCGTCCCGTGCACATGGAGCTTCGACCAGAACGTGCCCTTCTCGGCCACCATCACCGGCAGGCGCGGACCGTGCGCGGAGGGCATCTGGAAGCCGCCCGACTCCGTGAGCACGTAGTCGGCGGCGACGGCGTCCCACTCGTGCTCGACGAGCCAGCGCGCGCCCCAGGTGCCGAGGGCCTCCTCGTCGGCCACCGCCAGGTAGCACAACGTGCCCCGCGGCCGGAACCCGGAGTCGGCGAGGCGCCGGAAGGCCACCGCCTGCGACGCGGTGAGGTTCAGCATGTCGATCGCGCCGCGGCCCCACACCATGCCGTCCTCGAGGTCGCCCGAGAACGGGTCGCGGGTCCACCCGTCGGGGTTGACCGGCACCACGTCGGTGTGCCCCATGAGCATGAGGGTGGGCGCGTCGGGATCGGTGCCCTCGATGCGGGCGAGCAGCGACGCCCGCCCCGGTTGGGGCTCGAAGCGCGCCACGTCGAGCCCGCTCGTGCCGAGGTACTGCTGGAGCAGGTCGACGCTGCGCAGCTCGTTGCCCGAGGCCGCGGTGCCGTCGTTCACGCAGGCGTTGCGGATCAGCTGCTGGAGCAGATCGGTGGCTTCCGGATCGTCGACGCGGGTGCTCACAGCCCGACGATAACCCGGCCCGTCCACCCCTTGCCCCGCCTTCGCCCCGCCTTCGCCTCACCGGGCACGGTCGGTGCAGCCCCTCAGCCCGGGGTGACGCGGTACAGGTACTTGCCGTGCTCGGTCCAGCGCTCGGCGCGCCCGTCCATCACGAGGTGCTCGAGGTGCGCGAACGTCTCGCTCTCCGCCATCACGCCCCAGTGCTTGCGGGGGAAGATCTCGTGCGACAGGTCCTGCACGGTCGCGGGCCCGATCGCGCTCGACGCCCGCACGAGCAGCTCCATCCGCTCCTCGTGGTGCTCCTTGATCGCGGCCACCCGGCCGGGGACGTCGTCGAACGGGTGCCCGTGCGCGGGGAGCCCGAGCTTCACGCCGTCGAGCGCGGCGACGAGGTCGAGCGTCTGGATGTAGCTGTGGAGGGCATCGGCGCCGTTGCCCACCCCGGAGATGTGGGGCGTGATCGACGGGAGGACGTGGTCGCCGGAGATGAGCAGACCGTGCTCGGGGTCGTAGAGGCAGAGGTGGTCGATGGTGTGGCCCGGCGTGTGGACGCTCACCCACTCACGCCCCGCGAGCTGCAGGCGCTCCGCGTGGCGGACCCGCCGCGACGGGTCGGGAGGTGAGAAGAGCATGCGCATCGCCCGCAGCGCCAGCCGGCGCGAGATCTTCGGCATCGGATGCTTCGAGCCGCCCCACGGCGTCTCCCCTCCCCAGGGCACGGAGCGCGCGGTGAGCTCCGCGGTGGGGTTGTCGCGCAGCGGGTCGCCTGCGTAGTCGTCGGTGTGGTCGTCGACCGTCGGGATCTCGTCGTCCCACACGTCGAGGGCCTGCGCCGCGGCCGCCGCGATCTGCTCGGCCTCGGCCTCCTCCCGCTCGCTCGAGAGGTGGTTGCGCCGGCGCGACTCCTCGATCGACCAGGTGGTGAAGGCACGGTGGGCGACGAGCTCGGCGCCCGCCTCCTTGCGGATGCGCCCGGCGCCGCCGAAGGGATCGGGGTGGG
>BTUT01000582.1:0-2141 GCA_045862935.1 Acidimicrobiia bacterium | reverse complement strand
TGGTCACCGGGGCGAGCCGGGGCATCGGCGCGGCGCTCGCCGAGCGCCTGTGCGCCGAGGGCGCCAACGTGGCCGTCGTGGCCCGCACGGTCGAGCGTCACGACCACCTCGCCGGGAGCCTGAACGAGACCGTCGACCGCTGCGCCCGCCACGGCACACGCGTCGAGGCCATCGCCGCCGACCTGGCCGACGGGGAGAGCCGCGCGGGGATCGTGCCGCAGGTGCTCGAGCGCTTCGACGGGCGCATCGACGTGCTCGTGAACAACGCCGCCGCCGCGATCTACCAGTCGCTGCTCGACTACCCACTGAAGCGCCGGCGACTCATGTTCGAGGTCAACGTGCAGGCCCCGATCGACCTCGCGCAGGCCGTGGTTCCGGGTATGGCCGAGCGGGGCGAGGGCTGGATCGTGAACGTCTCGAGCGCGTCGGCGAAGCTCGCCCCCGGGCCCCCGTTCCGCACCGAGGGCGTCGCGCGCGAGATCGGGCTGTACGGCGCGACGAAGGCCGCCCTCAACCGGGTGACGAGCGCGCTCGCCGTGGAGTGCCACCCCCTCGGCATCCGGGTCAACACCGTCGAGCCCCGCGCCGCGGTGATGAGCGAGGGCGCCGAAGCGCTCGTCGGCGGGATCGTGACCGGTGAGCAGATCGAGCCGATGGAGGCGATGGTGGAAGCGACGGTCGCGCTCTGCGCCTGCCCCCTCGACCGCACCGGCCGCGTGCACGTCTCCCTCGACCTCATCGACGAGCTCGGCCTCACCGTGATGTCCCTCGACGGCGCCACCGTCCATACCCACTAGCACCGGGTCCGACATCCCGGGCCGCTCTGCAGCTGTCAAGGTGCTGTGGGGAAGTTCGGTCCCGGTGTTGCGGCTCGCAGCCGCGATGCCCGCAGCCGCGATGCCCGTAGCCGCGATGCCCGCAGCCGCGATCCCCGCAGCCGCGATGCCCGTAGCCGCGATGCCCGCAGCCGCGATGCCCGTAGCCGCGATCCCCGCAGCCGCGATCCCCGCAGCCGCGATCCCGCCGCGAGGCTCGCGGTGGCGCCGGGTCATGCGGCTTCGGGCCCGGCGCGGGCCTGCTTGGGGTCGTGGTGGGCGGCGAGGCCGGCCAGTGCAGGGAGGTCGTCGCGATCGATCAATGACAGGCCGGCGGGGTTGTTGGGGTTGCCGAGCAGGAGCAGCGCCCCTTGGGGTGCGAGCTGCGCGTGGTGGGGCGCGCACACCGAGGCGAGATTCGAGATCTGGTCGGAACCACCCCAGGACGCCGGCCAGAGGTGATGGACCTGCAGGCCGAGGCGGTGCTCGCAGCCCGGCCAGCGGCACTTGCCGTCGCGCTGGCGGACGACCCGCTTGGTCTTCTCCGACAGGATCGACTCGATCCGCCCGACGGCGATGGGCTCACCGTCGTCGTCGACGAGGACCGGCTCGACCCTCGCTCGGGCGCGCAGGGCTTCGACCATCGCGTCGGGCAACGGGATGCCGGCGACGGTGGCGGGACCGTCTCGGGGGACCAGGACCACGAGACGCACCGGCGGCGCGGAGGTCGCCTCGTCGGTCTTGCGGTCGGCGAACGCGCGCACGACGTCCACGAGCGCATCCGCGCCGCGCCGCTCGCGCGTCTCCCACCGTTCACCCTTGGCGGGGCGCATCTGCTCGATCAGGTGGTTGAACACCTGCTCGAACAGCGCACCATCGATGTCGGGGAGCGAGAACCGCCCGTCGAGCATCCCGTGGTCGTGACGCCACCAGAACCGCAGCTCCCGTGCCTTGCGCCGCGCGGCGCCGTCCTCGGGGGTCGGCTTGCGGTGCTTGCGCCGCTCGTCGGCCAGGTCATCAGGTGACCAGCCCGGTCCTTCCTTCGCCCAACGCTCATCCGCGTCGGGGTCGTCGCCGGCGAGGTCGCTGCACGCGTCGAGTTGCTCATCCGAGAGTCGGCCCTGCGCAGCCGCGTCGGCCAGGTTGGGCTGGCGTTCGAGGTTGCGGGCGGTCGTGCGCTTGCGGTGCAGGTCCCGCAGTCGGGTGCCATCGCGCTCGGCCTGCGAGTCGTCGACCCCGCCGCGCTCGTCGAGCACCCGCGTCAACGCCAGCTCGCGCACCCGCAGCCCACGCTGCTCACGGATCACCAGGGCGCGCTCGGCGCGC
>BTUT01000581.1:0-2145 GCA_045862935.1 Acidimicrobiia bacterium | reverse complement strand
CACACCGCCGAGGTCGTAGCGCTCGAGCATCTCACGGCGACGCTCCCGCAAGCGCTGGAGCATCTCGCGCATCCCCATGAGCTCGTCACCGTTGCGGTCGCGAAGACCCTGCTGCATCATCCGCCGGAGCGCCGCGTGGAGATCCCCGTGGTAGAGCAGATCGTCGGTCATCTCGTCGAGCAGCGCGTCGGCGTCGAGGTCGAAGCCTCGTTGCGTGCCGTCCCATCGCGAGTAACGGAACCCGCGGTCCACACGCTCGCGACGGCGCATCCGCATGACGCGAGGCTAGTGCCGGGAGCGTCGGCGCCGGGCCGAGGCCGCGGCGATCCGGCGGGCTCGCCGCCGGCGCCACGCGACGAACCCGAGACCCGCGAGGATCCCGATGAACGGGGCGGCGAGCACCGAACCCGCCACGATCTCGGAGAACCGGTCGTTCTTCGTGTCGAAGTCGCCGAGGTTGTGCGCGTAGAAGAGCACCACCATCCAGAACGCGCCGATCAGCAGCGGTGCGACGACGGCGCCCACGAGCGCGCCGAGGAGGTAGTGCGGAGCTGCGGCGCGTTCGCGTGGCCGCCGGCGGGCCGAGGGCCGTGTGGCAACGGACGCGCCCGACGCGCGCTGGGGAGCGCGCGGCGGAGCCGGCTGCGGCGGCAGGGACGCGGGACCCGTCGGTCGCGGCGGTACCGCCGCGGGAGCAGCCGGGCTCGCCGCCCGACGCGGAGGGGGTCCCGGCGGCGCGTTCGCGGCGGCGGCCAGGTCGGCCCACGGGTCCGGAGGCTGGGGGGGACGCGCGGGAGGACCCGCGGCTCGGGGATCGGCCCCACTCGACACGACGAGCAGTAAAGCAGGCCCGGGGGCATGTTGGGACCACGGGGGACGGAGGCGACGCCCTAGTCTGCGCCGGTGACCAAGCCCGCGCTCATGACCGTGGAGGACGCCAAGGCCCTCGATGCGGCCCGGGTGAACGAGCTCGCGGCGGCGCACATGAACCCCGGGCAGATCCCCGCCCTCAAGCTCCTGGGCTTCGACCGCGTCGTGGTGGAGCGTGCCGAAGGCATGCACTACACGGACCGGACGGGCCGGCGGATCCTCGACTTCTTCGGTGCCTTCGGAGCGCTCGCGTTCGGGCACAACCACCCTCGCATCCTCGCCGCCCGGACCACCTTCGCCGCCGAGCACCGTCACGAGCTCGCGATCGCGTTCCTGTCGCAGTACGCGGCGACGCTCTCGTACGACCTGGCGCAGATCGCGCCCGGCGACCTCGACATGGTGTTCCTGTGCGTCTCCGGCTCCGAGGCGGTCGAAGCCGCGCTGAAGGTCGCCGAGCGCGCCGCCGGGCCGAAGCGCTCCACCATCCTCTACGCGGCCAACTCGTTCCATGGCAAGACGCGCGGCGCGCTCTCGGTCACCGACTCCGACTTCTACCGAGCGGAGTTCCGGCTGCTCGACAACGTGCGCAAGGTCGCGTTCGGCGACCCCGCCGCGCTCGAGGCCGCGCTGCGCGCCGACCCGACCATCGGGGTGTTCATCGCCGAGACCATCCAGGGCGGCGCCGGGATCGTGGTCCCCCCCGACGGCTACTTCCGCGAGGTGCGTCGGCTCTGCGACGAGCACGGCGTGCTGTGGGTCGCCGACGAGGTGCAGTGCGGGTACGGGCGCACGGGCCGTTTCTTCGCCTTCGAGCACGACGGTGAAGAAGTCGTTCCCGACGTGGTGACGCTCGCGAAGTCGCTCGGGGGCGGCAAGACCGCGCTCGGCGCGTTCATCGCCCGCACGCCCGTCTACCTGCGCGCGTACGGCACGGCGAAGACCGCGCTCATCCACGGACCCGCCACCTTCAGCGGCATGGGCGAGGCGTGCGTCACCGCGATCGAGGCCCTGCACACGCTCTACGACGAGCACCTCATCGACAACGCGGCCGAGCAGGGGGCGTACCTCATCGAACGGCTGCGGGCGCTCCAAGTGCGCCACCCCCGCCTGGTCGCCGACGTGCGCGGCCGCGGCTGCATGGTCGGCCTCGAGCTCGCCGACCTCAGCGCCGTGCTCCCGACCGGGACCCGCACGCTCGCGTCGCGCTTCGACGAGCGGCTCAAGGGTGGGCTCGCCGGCCTCGTGGGTGCGCTACTGCTCGAGGACCACGGGGTG
>BTUT01000580.1:0-2148 GCA_045862935.1 Acidimicrobiia bacterium | reverse complement strand
CCTCGTCGGCGATCTCCTGCGCGCCGAGCGCGGCGAGGTCGACGGCAACCACGTGTGCGCCGAGCGCGGCGAGGTGACGCACGCTCGCTGCGCCGATGCCGGACGCCGCGCCGGTGACGATCGCGACCTTGTCGGTGAAGTCCACCTCCGGTGCTCCGCTCACGGCGCGCTACTCGCTCTCGCGGGGGTCGTCGAGGTCGACGGCCGCGACGTCGGGCGCGTGCTCCTGGATGGCGTGGAGCATGAGCTCGGAGAGCATGGGCTGCGGGATCACGCATTCGGGGCACTCGGCCTGCGCGAGCTCGAGTCGCAGGGCGAGGCGCCCCGAGGCCGCGTTCCAGTCGGTGGGGGTCACGTCGGCGCCGTCGGGCCCGAGGAAGACCCGCACCGCGTCGAGGCCGGCGTCGAGGCCGGTGGGGGCGGAGGGAAGGCTCATGGCGCGGAGACTAGAGGACTCTGCGCGGCGACCGGGCCTCTCGGATCACAGCGCCGGGCGGTTGCGCGAGAGGTGGGCGCCGTTGTCGCCGTAGACCACCTGGCCGGTGATCGCGCGGCCGAGGTCGGACGCGACGGCCACCACGACCCGGGCCAGGTCCTCGGGCTCCGTGAGTCGACCGAGCGGGTGGGCCGCGACGAGCCGGGCGACGGTGGCGTCGTCGAGCGCGTCCCGCACGATCGGTGTGAGCGTGGTGCCGGGGGCCACGGCGACCACGCGGATCCCGTGGGCGCCGAGCTCGACGGCCAGCGTCGTCGTGAGGTGGTCGATCGCGGCCTTCGCGGCACCGTAGGGCGCCATGTTCAGCGACGGGCGCGTCGCCTCGCCCGAGCTCACGTTCACGATCACGCCGGTAGTCCCCGTCGAGACCATGTGCCGGGCCTCGGCCCGGGCGCAGGCCATGGTCACGAACAGGTTCTGCTCGACCACCCCGCGCAGGTACTCGTCGTCGGCGTCGAGGAAGGCGCGCGTCTCGCGCCCGCCGAGCGAGCCCACGTTGTTCACCGCGACGTCGAGGCCTCCGAGCCCGGCGACCACGTCGTCGACCATCGCGTGCACCTGGTCCGGGTCGCGCAGGTCGGCACGGAACCTGTGGACCCGCGTCCCCTCGGCCGCGACCTCGGCCGCGGCCGCTTCGAGGGTCACCGCGTCGATGTCGACCAGGGCCACGTCACACCCGGCGCGCGCGAGCCAGACGGCGATCCCGCGTCCGATCCCGACGCCCGCACCGGTGACCAGCGCCCGCTTGCCCGTCAACCCCAGCTCGATCGTCATCCCCACCCCTTCGATGCGTCCCACAGCCGCGCATCCGTGCACTGGGGACGCATGTTGGAGTCGTCGTGTCGACTCACGCGGGCTCCAGCACGATCTTGATGACGCCCTGAGCGCGGTCGGCGGCCACGCGGAACGCCTCGGGTGCGTCGGCGAGCGGGAAGCGGTGGGTCACGAGCGTGTCGGCGATCGCCGGCGTCCGAGCGAGGAGCGCGGCGGCAACCTCGACGTCGCGTCCCCCGGCGCGGTGCCCGTAGGTGAAGCTCCAGCGCAGGGTCGCCTCCTTCATGAGCGCCGCGAAGCCGGGGAGGGTCACCGGTTCCCAGAAGGTCGAGAGGAACTGCACGAGCCCGCCGGGTCGGATCAGCTCGACGGCGCGGTCGAGCGCGCTCTGGGTGCCGGCGGCCTCGATGACGACGTCGTACTCGCCGTTCGCGGCGCCCTTCGCGCCCAGGCGCTCGGCCGCCTCACGCTGGGCATCGTGGCGGGCCTCGACGTCGACCTCGACTCCCGATGCGGCGGCCGCCGCGACCGCCGCGAGCCCGATGCTGCCCGCCCCGATGACGGCGACGCGCTCGCCGCCGGTGATCCCCGCCTGCCCCAGCCCGTGGACTGCCACCGCGAGCGGCTCGACCAGGCACGCATCCTCGGCGCGCAGGCCGACGGGCAATCGCACGACGGAACCGGGGTCGATCACCACCCGCTCCGCCATGCCGCCGTCGCGGGTGACACCGACGATCGCGAGCTCGCGACAGAGATGGCGCCGCCCTGCGCGGCACAGGTCGCACGTGCCGCAGGGGTGGTTCGGGTCGATCGCCACCGGCGTGCCGTCGTCGAGGATCCCCGCCACCTCGTGGCCGAGGACGACGGGGAGCGGGCCC
>BTUT01000579.1:0-2150 GCA_045862935.1 Acidimicrobiia bacterium | reverse complement strand
CGACACGGAGTCGAACCACTCGAAGGCGATCGCCGACGGGCTCGTGACCCTGCTCGGCGGTGGCCGTCCCGACAACCTCGTGAACCCGGAGGTCCTCGAACGATGAACCCCACCGCCACGACCCTCCCGACGCCGTGAGCCCGGGCGAGCCGCTCTCGGTGACGGAGGCGAAGGAGCAGCTCCTCTGGGCCGCACAGGAGATGCTGCGCAGCGGATTGGTGGAGGGGACCGCAGGCAACGTGGCGGTCCGACTCCCCGACGGCACCGCGGCGCTCACGCCGTCGTCGCTCGACTACCTGACGATGGGCCTCGACGACCTCGTGGTGTGCGACCTCGACGGCAACGTCCTCGAGGGCCATCGCAGCCCCACCTCGGAGAAGTCGCTGCACCTGTCCGCCCTGCGCGCGTACCCCGAGATCGGCGCGACCATGCACTGCCACGCGAAGTACGCCACGATGTTCGCGCTCACCCGAACCCCGATCCCCGCGGTGATCGAGGAGTTCGACGTGTACGTCGGGGGCGACGTCGAGGTCGCCGAGTACCGCACGACCGGCACCGAGGAGCTCGCGGCCGAGGTCGCGTCCCGGGTCGACAAGAAGGCGGCGGTGCTCATGGCCAACCACGGGCTGTTCGCGGTGGGCAGGTCCGCCGCCGACGTGCTCCACATCGCGCAGCTCGTGGAGCGCACCGCCGAGATCGTGTGGGGCGCGTGTGCGCTCGGCGCGATCACGGCGCTGCCCGATGACGTGACCCGCCAGTTCTCCGGCTACTACCGACTCGGCCGCACGGGCTCGTTCGACTGACTCCGTCCTCACACCGTCCCGATCCAGGAGGTCCCACCGTGTTCAAGGCGTTCCTCGCCCTCGTCGTCGTGTTCTTCGTCGCGACGTTCCCGTCGACCTGGCTGCTGATGCTGTTCCTCGGCAACGTCGGCGTGAACGTGTCGTACTGGGGTGCTCTGCCGCTCGGCATCCTGGTGTCCGCGCTGATCGGCGCCACCGCGAGCCGCAGCGACTTCTGATCCGGCCTCTCGCACGGCCTCGGATCTGGTCGATCACGGGGCCGATGGGTGGTTCGGCCGCCCGGTTGCCGGCCGGCTCCGATCGTCGAGGCGCGAGGCCCCGTCACCGCCCCCGCCGAGTCGCCGTCTGGCCTAGCCTGCGCGCCTCATGAGCGCGGCGGCGCGCCGGATGTTCTCGCCCGAGATCGAGGCGATGGAGCGAGCGGAGATCGCGCGCGTCCAGGAGGAGAAGCTCCTCGGGGATCTCGTGCCCTGGGCCTACGCGCGCTCGGGACTGATCCGCGAGGCCTGGGACGCGGCCGGCATCACCCCGGCGGACGTCCAGACGATGGACGACTTCCACCACAAGGTGCCGTTCATCGACACGGACGCGGTCCGCGCGTACCGCGACCGCCACCGTGATCCCTACGGCGGACTGCTGTGCCTCGACCCGTCCGACCCGAGCGCGCGCGGCGTGTTCTCCGCGATCTTCTCGACATCGGGCACCACCGGCGACCCGACGCCCGTCCCGTACGCCGGCCGCGGCCCGAGCATGCTCGTGCGCGAGTTCTGGGAGATGGGCGCCCGGCCGGGCGACCACTTCCTGCACTGCCTGTTCACCTTCCGCGGCCCGGCCGTGCACGACACCATCCGCGGCATCGGCGCCACCCCGGTGTTCGTCGACCACCAGCCCGAGGACGTCCCCCAGCTCCTGCGCTTCAGCCGCGAGCTGCGCCCCACCGCGTGGTACACGCTCTCGGGGCCGCTCGTCATGATGATCGAGCACACCGCGACCGCGCTCGGCGTCGATCTCGTCGACTGCTTCTCCAGCTACCGCGGCGTGGTCTTCGCGGGTGAGCCCATCGGCCCTCGGGCACGTGCCCGGGTCGAGGGCTGGGGCCTCGAGCTCTTCATCCAGACGAGCCTCGGCGACGGCGGCGCGGCCACGGAGTGTCGCGAGCACGACGGCTGCCACTTCTGGGAGGACTGCGCGCTCGTCGAGACGCTCGATCCCGAGGGGGTCGAGCCGGTCGGCGACGGACAGCGGGGCGAGCTGGTGAGCACGACGCTCGTCGACAAGATCGCGCCGCTCATCCGCTACCGCTCCGACGACCTCGTGCGCGTGTCGCGCGAGCCGTGCCCGTGTGGG
>BTUT01000578.1:0-2156 GCA_045862935.1 Acidimicrobiia bacterium | reverse complement strand
TCGTCGCACCGATCCACGTCCCCGACACGCTGGTTCTGCTCGCCGGCCGGAGGCCTCGCGCCGTCGCGCTCGCGGTCGCGACCGCCGTGGCCACCGTGCTGGTGCTCGCGGCCCCCTGGGGCCTCGACCGCGTCTGGGAGCAGTCGGTGGCCTACCACCGCGAGCCGCGCCGGTTCACCGTGCTCGAGGCCGCGCGCCGCATGGTGCGCACCCTCGTGGAGCGCGATTCGCTCGTCGTCGTGACGGCGGCCATCGCGGCGGTGTGCGCCGCGCGCCGCCGCCGGGCCTCCACGCGGGGCCTGCGGCGATGGCCGCCCGGGCCCGCGGTGATCCTGGGAGCGTGGCTCGGCGCGCAGGTGCTGATGCTCCTCGCCGAGTCGGCGATGTGGCGACCCCATGTGAGCCAGCTCATCGTGCCGTTGGGCCTGCTCACCGCGTTCGGGCTCCCGTCGGTCCCGTCGTGGCGCGTGCTCGCGGTGGGTTGGCTCGTCGCCTTCGGGGTCTTCGCGGTCAACGTCTCCGGGATCTTCTGGCCGGGCGGCTACGAGGGTGCCGACGCTGCGCTGGCCCGCCGCCTGCGCCGGCTCCCACCCGGTGCGTGGGTGGTGAGCGACGATCCCGGGTTCGCGTGGCGCACGGGGCACCGCGTGCCCGACGACTTCGTCGACACCTCGGTGAAGCAGCTCGACCAGGGCAACATCACACGCGCCGACCTCGTCGCCGCGGCGCGCCGGCCCGAGGTGTGCGCCGTCGTGGTGTGGTCCCCGGAGCGCTTCGGGCGCTTCCCCGACCTCGCGGAACATCTCGCCGACGCCGGCTACGAGGTCGGTGCCCGGTTCGGCGACGGGCGCGTCCTCCTCGTCCGGCCGTGCCGGCGCTGATGCGCCGGCTCACGGCGCATGCTTGCGCTCCGGTCGGGTGCCCAGCCGGTCGAGCCACCGCAGCGGCGCCACACGGTCGATGATGCGGGAGAACGAGCTCGCCTCGGCGAGGATCGTGAGGCCGACGACGATCACCAGCGCGGTCACCCGCGTCGTCTCACCCCGGCCGAGGACCACGCCGAGCCCCAGGACCGCACCCACGACGTTCGCCCCGGTGTCCCCGAGCATCACCCGCTCGCCGAGGTCGTCGGGGAGCAGCGCGAAGGCCGCACCCATCGCCGGCGCGATCGCGACGCCGGCGGATCCGGTGCCGAGCACGATCGCGAGCGGGACGTAGGCCACGAGCCCCGCCTTCAGGGTCCGCCCCGGCGCCCGGTCGAGGAGGTTCCCGAGGTTCGCGGCGAGCGCGATGAGCACGGCGTCGACCAGGAGTCGCCGGCCCGTCGCGAACCCGGGCGTGGCGACCAGCACGACCGCGACCCCAGCGCCCCCGAAGAGCTTCAGGAACCCCGTGGTGATGTGACCGCGGGTGAGGGCACCCACGTGGCCCCGGAACCCGCGTGCGCTCCCGTCGCCGAGGACGTCGTCCACGAACCCGAGGAAGCCGAAGGCGAACACCGCGAAGAGCACCAGGCTCCGGTCCACGGTGAGGCCGGGCTCGTCGCCGACACCGAGTGCACCGAGCACCGCACGACCGGCCTCGACCACCAGCACCGCGACCACGACGAGGATCCCGGCCGCGGTGGGGAGTCGGTGCCCGCGGTAGTTCTCCCGCGCGAGCACGGGTGACGCGAGCACGTCGGGCGCGCCGACGCGCAGGAACACCACGGCGAGCGCACCCGCGAGCAGACCGAGGACGACGATCACGCGCCCGACCCCGCGGCGACGGGTGTCCGGGGCTCGGCCGGGAGCGGGGTAGCCGGCGCGGCCGCCGGCGTCGCTCGCCCTCCCGAGGAACGAGGCTCGGCCGGCGTCAGGTCGACACCGATCACGAGCAGGTGCACCCACGCGGCGACGAACACGACGAGCATGATGCCCGGCACGGTCATGCCCGAGTCGTTGAGGGTGAACCCGAGGACCGCGAGGACCGCGAACCCGAGACAACCCGCGCGCCACGGGGGAACGGCCGTCAGGACCGCGCGGACACGCTCGGCATCACGCACCCACAGCGCGACGAACGCCACCACCGCGACGAGCAGGACCACGCCCAGGATCGAGGTACCGATCGAGCCCAGGTTCGCGGCGAGCTTGCGCTCCACGATCGACCAGCCCTCG
>BTUT01000577.1:0-2157 GCA_045862935.1 Acidimicrobiia bacterium | reverse complement strand
CGGTCGAGCGCCTGTCGGACGGCTCCGCGCGCGTTGTGGTGCGCGCCCCCGCCGAGGTGGCGCCCTACCTCGTGGAGAAGGGCTCGGTCACCGTCGACGGGACGAGCCTCACCGTCACGACCGTCGAGGGCGTCGAGTTCGGCGTCGCGCTCATCCCCCACACCCTCGCCGTCACGACGCTGGGCGCCCGTTCACCGGGCGACCGGGTCAACCTGGAGGCCGACATGATCGCGAAGCACGTCGCACGACTCCTCGTCACGAGAGGGAGCGCCGAGTGAGCGACCACGTGGCCGCACGCGCCATCGTCCGATCCGCCACGCTCCGATCCACCGAGCGAACGAAGCAGTAGAGGCCAGCATGCCGTTCACCCACATCGAGAACGCGATCGCCGCCATCGGCCGCGGGGAGCTGGTGGTCGTCGTGGATGACGCCGACCGTGAGAACGAGGGCGATCTCATCATGGCGGCCGAGAAGGTCACGCCCGAGACGATGGCCTTCATGATCCGCCACACGAGTGGCGTGATCTGCATGCCGATGCTCGGGGAGCGCCTCGACCAGCTCCGCCTTCCGCTGATGGTCGCGCACAACACCGAGGTCCAGCGCACCGCGTTCACCGTCTCGGTCGACGCCGTCCACGGGACGTCCACCGGGATCAGTGCGGCCGATCGTGCCGTGACCGTGCAGACCCTGATCGCGCCCACGACCCATTCCGAGGACCTCGCCCGCCCGGGCCACATCTTCCCGCTGCGCTATCGGGAGGGCGGGGTGCTCAAGCGCGCGGGTCACACCGAGGCCGCCGTCGACCTGGCGCGCCTCGCCGGGCTGACCCCGGCCGGAGTGCTCGCCGAGGTCGTGAACGACGACGGCACGATGCAACGCCTTCCCCAGCTCGAGCGCTTCGCCCGCGAGCACGGCCTGCACCTCATCTCGATCGCCGACCTCATCCGCTACCGCCGCCACCGCGAGAAGCTCGTCACCCGGGTCTCGGAGGCGCGCATCCCCACGAAGCACGGCGACTTCACCGCCTACGTGTACTCGTCGGAGCTCGACGAGGTCGAGCACATGGCCTTCGTGTGCGGCGAGGTCGCCGGCCGCGACGACGTGCTCGTGCGGGTGCACTCGGAGTGCCTCACGGGTGACGTGTTCGGCTCGATGCGCTGCGACTGCGGGATGCAGCTCGACCTGGCGCTCGAGCGCATCGCCGAGGAAGGTCGCGGCGTCCTCGTGTACCTGCGGGGCCACGAAGGGCGAGGCATCGGGCTCGGCCACAAGATGCGGGCCTACAACCTCCAGGACCAGGGGCGCGACACCGTCGAGGCCAACGTCGAGCTCGGGTTCGCCGCCGACTCCCGGGAGTACGGCATCGGGTCGCAGATCCTCGTCGACCTGGGCATCACGACCATGTGCCTGATGACGAACAATCCGGCGAAGTACGGCGGCCTCGAGGGCTACGGTCTCGAGATCGTCGACCGGGTGCCGCTGCGCGCGACGCCCAATCGGGAGAACATCGCGTACCTGCGGACGAAGCAGGAGAAGCTGGGGCACATGCTCGATCTCGAAGCGGGTGTGGACCACATCTGAGCGGCCCGGTCGTTGTCACGAGAGCTGGAGCGAGCGCGAGCGGGAGCCACGAGCACGGATGGGTGAGTACTCGGCGGGGGAGGCGGCGTTCGACGCGCGCGGGCTGCGGGTCGCGATCGTGGTCGCGCGGTTCAACGACCACGTCACCCGTCTCCTCGTCGACGGCGCGTCGACCGAGCTCGCCCGTCGAGGTGTCGCCGGTGAGGACGCTCCCGTGTACTGGGTGCCCGGCGCGTTCGAGCTCGCGGTCGTGGCCCAGCGCCTCGCCGCGTCGGGTGGGTACCACGCGGTGGTGTGCCTCGGGGCGGTGATCCGCGGCGACACCCCGCACTTCGACTACGTCGCGGGGGAGTGCGCGGCCGGGCTCACCCGGGTCGCGCTCGACACGGGCGTCCCCGTGGCGTTCGGGGTGCTCACCACCGACAACCTCGCGCAGGCCCTCGACCGCTGCGGCGGATCCGAGGGCCACAAGGGCATCGAGGCGGCGGCCACCGCGCTCGAGACCGCTGCCCTCCTGCGTACCCTCCCACCCCCCGGTCCTCCACCGAAGGCTCCATCGTGCTGAACATCGTGCTC
>BTUT01000576.1:0-2174 GCA_045862935.1 Acidimicrobiia bacterium | reverse complement strand
GCTCTCGGCGCTCGCCCCCCGCGAGCCCCTGCGCGCACAATAGAGCATACTCTTCCCCGATGGAGGTCACCCCCAGCCGGACCCCTCCCGACGTCCACGACCGGTGGCGGGAAGCGGGCCTGCGCGGTCCGACGACCCTGGCCGAGGTGATGGCGGCCGGGTATGCCCGCAGCGCATCCCGGAAAAAGGTCTACCGCTCGGCGGACCGCCCCGGGACCTCGACGCTGGGCGAGATCGACGATGCCGGGCGCCGCCTCGCGTCCGCCCTGTGGGACCGGGGCTTGCGCCCTGGCGACGCGGTCGTCGTGCAGCTCCCGAACTGGTTCGACAACGACGTCGTGATCCGCGCGGCCGTGCAGCTCGGCCTCGTGCTCGTACCGGTGGTCCACACCTACGGGACCGCGGAGCTCGACTTCATCCTCCGGGAGACCGAGGCCCGCGCCGTGTTCATGCCCGACCGCTTCCGCGGCGTCGACTTCAACACCCGCATCGAGCAGCTCCGGGGCGTCCCCACGATCGACCTCGTCGTCACCGCGGGGGACGACGTGCGTGACGGCGCCGAGCATCTCGCTGCGCTGGTCGCGGCCGGCACTCCCGAAGCACCAACCCCCGACCTCTCGGCCGACGACGTCTGCGCCATCGTCTACACGTCGGGGACCACCGCCGACCCCAAGGGCGTCATGCACACCCACGCCACCCTTCTCGCCGAGCGCGGCACCGCGAGCGCTGCAGCGGTGCCCGACGACCGCCCCGCACTGCAGATGCTCCCGGCCGGGCACATCGCCGGCGTCATCGCCACGACCTTCCAGTTCGCCGGGACCTCGACCATCGTCGCCTTCGACGCGTTCGACTCGGAGGCCGTGGTCGACGCGATCGAGGAGTTCGGGCTCGGCTTCACCAGCGGCGCGCCCGTCTTCCTCAGCCGGATCCTCGACGTCGTGGAGTCGGGCTCCCGCGACCTGTCCTGCCTGCGCGCGTTCGTCGTGGGAGCGGCGAGCGTGCCGGCTGCCCTCGTCGAGCGGGCCGACGCCGTCGGGATCATCGCAATGCGCTGCTACGGGTCGACCGAGCACCCCACGGTCACCATCTCGGCCCCGACGGACCCGCTGTGGATCCGGGCGCACACCGACGGCCGGTGCCTGCCGGGCAACGAGGTCCGCATCGTCGACGACGGCGGCCGCGACCTCCCGCTCGGCACCACCGGGGAGATCGCGACCCGCGGCCCAGAGCTGTTCGTGGGCTACCGCGACGCGACCCTCGACGCCGATGCCTTCCTGCCCGAGGGCTGGTACCGCACCGGCGACCTCGGCCACCTCGACGGTGAGGGCCTGCTGACCGTCACCGACCGCAAGAAGGACATCATCATCCGCGGCGGCGAGAACATCTCGGCGAAGGAGGTGGAGGACGTGCTCCTGTCGCACCCGGCCGTCGCCGAGGCCGCGGTGGTGGGGATGCCCGACTCGACGATGGGCGAGCGCGTGTGCGCGTTCGTAGTGGTCCGGCCGGGGCAGACGTTCAGCGACACCGACGCCCGTCAGCTGTTCGACGACGCGGACATGGCCCGGCACAAGACGCCCGAGCGCATCGAGTGCGTCGACACGCTCCCTCGCACCGAGTCGGGGAAGGTGCGCAAGGCCGACCTCCGCGCACGTTGCCCAGGCGGTGGACCGTGAGTGAGGTCGCCCTCCCGGGCGAGGTCGTCGGCTGGATCGAGGAGACCGCCCACGGGCGCGTGGTCCACGCCGATCGGCGGCCGGGCGGGGCGCGCAAGGAGGCCTGGTTCGTCGACGTCGAGCAGCCCGGCGGGACGGTGACCGAGCTGTTCCTCCGCTACGACCGCAGCGATCCGGCGAAGACCGCCGACCCCTGGACGTTGCACCGCGAGGCGACCGTCTACCTCGCCCTCCAGGACACCGACGTGCTGGTCCCGCGTGTCCTCGCCGTCCATCCCGTGCACCAGGCGATGCTCTCCGAGCGGCTCACCGGTGAGAACTGGTTCGCCCGCATCACCGACCCGGACGAGCAGGTCGCGACCGCGCAGCACTTCATGGAGCAGCTCGCCGCATTGCACCGCATCGACCCCGCCACGCTCGACCTTCCCGGGTTCCCCGCGCTCGCGAGCGTTCCCGACCTCGTGCGCCACGAGCTCGCCGAGTGGGACGGGATCATCGCGG
>BTUT01000575.1:0-2181 GCA_045862935.1 Acidimicrobiia bacterium | reverse complement strand
CCTCGACTTCTTGATGCGGGCCTACGTCCGCCGGCCGGTGCCCGAGGTGCTCGCGGCGGTCACGATCTCGCTCGACGCCATGGCCGCCGGCGGGATCTACGACCAGGTCGGTGGAGGCTTCCACCGCTACTCGGTCGACGACTACTGGCTCGTGCCCCACTTCGAGAAGATGCTGTACGACCAGGCGCTCCTCGCGGGTGCGTTCCTCCGGGGCTGGCTGCTCACGCGCGAGCCGCGGTACCGCCGCGTGGTGGAGGACACCATCGGCTACGTGCTCCGCGACCTCCGCCATCCCGACGGCGGCTTCTTCTCGGCGGAGGACGCCGACTCCGAAGGCGTCGAGGGCAAGTTCACCTGCTGGCAGCTCGACGAGCTGACGGCGCTGCTCGGCCCGGACGCCCCCGAGGTGATCCGCTACTTCGGGGTCACCGAACGGGGCAACTTCACCGACCCGCACACCGGGTTCCGCGGCAACATCCTCCACGCCGTGGACCGGAACGAGGACCGGACCGACGCCGTACGCCGCTCGATCCCCGCGCTGCTGGCGGCGCGCGCGACCCGCGTCCGCCCGGGGCTCGACGACAAGGTCCTGCTCGCGTGGAACGCGCTGTTCCTCCGGACGCTCGTCGAGGCGGCCGCCGCGTTCGCCCGCGACGACTGGATGGAAGCCGCGCACCGCAACGCCGCGTTCCTCCTCGACGAGATGCGCCGCCCCGACGGGCGGTGGCTCCGGTCGTGGCAGGACGGCCGTGCCGGGATCCTCGCCTATGCGGAGGACTACGGCGCGCTGCTCGAGACGTTCTGCACGCTCGCCGAGCACGACGACCCGAAGTGGATCGTCGAGGCCCGACACGTGGCGGACGGGCTGCTCGGGCACTTCGCGGATGCCGAGCGCGGCGGGGTGTTCACGACCGGTGACGACGCCGAGACCCTGATCGTGCGGCCCAAGGACGTCCAGGACAACGCCACACCCTCGGAGAACTCGCTCGCAGCTCACGGCCTGCTGCGCCTCGCGGCCCTCACCGGGGACGACGCGTACGCCGCACCGGCCCACCGATGGCTGCGCGCCCTGACCCCCACGCTCACCGAGCACCCGACCGCGTTCGCCTACCTCCTCGGCGCGCTCGACCGGGCCGTGCACCCGACCATCGAGATCGCGGTGGTGGGTGATCCCTCGGATCCGGCGACGGCGGCGCTCGTCGCGGAGGTCACGGGTCGTCTCGTTCCCGGCGCGGTCACGCTCACCGCACCCGCCGGCGTCGGCGCGGACCTCTCGCCGCTCCTCGTCGCGCGTGACCAGGTCGACGGCCTCCCGACCGCGTTCGTGTGCCGCGGCTACACCTGCGACCTTCCGGTGACCACCCCGGCAGCCCTGCGCGATCAGCTCGACATCGCGCTGGGCTCCCCCGCTCCGGCCTGACATCCTGAACGGCGTGGCCGCGCCGCACGACCCTCGCACCTGGGACCGCCGTCACGATCGCGTCGCGGTCGGGGCCGCGCGCGACGCGCTCCTCGAGATCGCGCACGACCTGCGCTGGACGTGGCACGAGCCGGCAACCGCCCTGTTCCACGACCTCGATCCCGACGCGTGGGACGCGTCGCGCCACAACCCCGAGCGTCTCCTCGCGCGGCTCCCGGACGCGCGGCTCGCCCGGCTCCTGCACGATCGCGACGCCGCCCAGCGCGTCGCCGACGTCGCCGCGGAGCTCGCGGCGCTGCGAGCGGACGCCACCGGCTGGTTCCCCGAGACCCACCCCGGCCTGCGCCTGGAGGTGGCGCTGTTCGCGGCCGAGTTCGGCATCGCCGACTGCCTGCCGATCTCGGCCGGCGGGCTCGGCGCCGTCGCCGGAGAGCAGCTCAAGACGGCGAGCGAGCTGGGCGTGCCCATGACCGGCGTCGGCCTGCGCTACGGGGAGGCGTCCCGCCAGTGGCTCGACCGTGCGGGCCGTCAGCACGAGACGTGGGAGCCGTTGCTCCCTGCCGACCTCCCCATGGTGCTGGTGCGGGACCACAAGGGCGGGTTCCCCCTCGAGGTCCGGGTGCCGTTGCCCGAGGCCAACGCCCGGGCGCGGGTCTGGGAGGTGACCATCGGGCGGTCCCGGCTGCTGCTCGTGGACGCCGACGTGCCCGGCAACGCGCCGGGGGCCCGAGCGATCACGCGGCGCCTCTACCCCACCGATC
>BTUT01000574.1:0-2186 GCA_045862935.1 Acidimicrobiia bacterium | reverse complement strand
ACCGGCCACGCAGCTCACGGAGGGTGAGGTTGAGCGTGAGCTCGCGGGTGCCCGCGAAGTCGGCGAGGCGGGACATGACCGTCTCAGGCTAGCCCTCGCCCCCGAAGCCCCGCGTATCCTGCGCGGCCCTGCGCGGCCCCGGTGACGGCGCGACGCGCGCGACGGACGGTGCCTGCGCAGGCTCGCCGCGCCTACTCCACGTCGAACGCCAGCAGCCCGGTATGCGCCGTCGCGAAGCCCGACGGGTCGTCGTCCACGGCGACGAGCGGCTGGAACTGCGCCGCGAGCACGGGCGCGAACGGCTCGAGGCGCGCGCGCTCCGGCGGGGGGGTGGCCATCCAGTAGCGCATGAACGCGTCGTCGCCGACGCCGGGCGTCGGCACGCGGTGCGGGATGTACGCCTGCGCGCGCACGTGCAGACCCGCCACGCCGAGGAACCGCTCGGCGATCGTCTCCGGCGTGTAGAGCCGGTAGGGCTCGGGGTAGTCGGCGTCGCCCTCCGGCGCCTCGCGGAACGGGCCGCCCCCGCTCATCGGGACGCTCACCACCAGGCGCCCACCCGGACGCACGATCCGCGCGGCTTCGCGCAGGCCGAGCGTGTCGCCGTGCACGCGGTCGGGCCGCGCGTCCACGAACATGTGCTCGAGGGAGCTGATCGAGATCACCCGGTCGAACACGCCGTCGGGGTAGGGCAGGTCGAGCGCGTTGGCGTGCTCGAACGTGTAGTCGAGCGCGCGCCCGCCCGTCTGCTCCACGTGGCGCAGCCGCGGCTCGAGGTCACGGAAGGCTCCGGGATCGATGTCGACCCCGGTGACGCGCAGCCCGCTCCAGGCGAGGAACAGCTGGAAGATGTTGAACGAGCACGCGAGGTCCACGAGCGCCTGGCCCGCGTCGAGCGCGAGCTGCTCGCACACGAACTGGTACTCCGCGAAGCGACACAGCGACGCGGGGTCGTGGACGACGTCCGACTGCCCGGGGAAGAGCTCCGAGCGGAAGCGCAGGTAGTCGTCGTAGGTGAGCATCGTCCCCCCGGGATCGGAGCGTGGACGATACCGGGGGGATCCCGCGCGCCCGCGACCGCACCGGTACCGTGGGCCGCGTGCGGCGGGGCGGCGACTGGCGGCGGGCGGCCCCGTGGGTCATCGTCGGCGTGGCGGCCGTCGTCGCCACCTTCGTGATCCTGCGCGCCGGGCGCGGGCTCACCTTCTTCTTCGACGAGTGGAGCTTCATCCTCGACCGGCGCACGGGATCCATCGACGACTACCTCACGAGCCACAACGGGCACCTCGGGGTGTTCCCGATCGCGATCTTCAAGGCGATGTTCGCGGTGTTCGGCCTCACGTCGTACACCCCGTACCGCGTGCTGGTGGTGGTGGCCCACCTCGCCTGCTGCGGGCTGCTCTTCGTGTACCTCCGCCGGCGCGCGCCGGAGTGGTTCGCGGTCGCCGCGACCGTGGTGATGCTGTTCCTCGGCTACGCGTGGCAGGACCTCCTGTGGCCGTTCCAGATCCAGTTCCTGGCCTCCATCGCCGGCGGGCTCGCGGCGCTCCTGTTCGTCGACCGTGACGGGGGGCTCGCGAACACCGTGGTGACCGTCGGGTTGATCGTCGCCCTGGGCAGCTCGGGCGTGGGCATCCCGTTCGCGCTCGCGGTGCTCTTCGAGCTCGCGATGCGGCGGGACTCCTGGAGACGTCTGTGGGTCGCGCTGGTGCCGCTCGCGCTCTACAGCCTGTGGTACCTGGGGTACGGCGTGTCGCAGGCGCGACGCTCGAACCTCGACGACGTCCCGGGCTACACCGCGCGCGCGGGGGCGGCGGCCGCCGGCGCGCTCGCCGGCACCGCGATGGACAACGGGCGCTTCCTGTTCGGCGCGCTGACCACCGCGGTGATCGTGATCCTCGTGCTCCGCCGCACGATCCCGCTGCGCCTCGCCACGGTGCTCGTCCTCACGCTCGGCTACTGGGCTCTCACCGCCGTGGGTCGCGCGCACGCCAACGAGCCGGACGCGAGCCGGTACCTCTATCCCGGCGCGGTGATGGTGGTGCTCGTGCTCGCCGAGCTCGTCCGGGAGGCCCGGGAGGTCCCGGAGGTGCGCGCGCCGCGGCGCGCGGGCGCCATCGGGCTCGCCGGCGTGCTCGTGCTCGGCGTGGCGTGGTCGGTCCGCCGGAACGAGCGCCAGCTCGATG
>BTUT01000573.1:0-2187 GCA_045862935.1 Acidimicrobiia bacterium | reverse complement strand
TGCTTGGTGTCGGCCTGGGGGACGGGCACGGGGTACACGCCGGTGAGGCAGGCCGCGCAGAACGCCTGGGCCGGCGCGCCCGTGGCCGACGTGAGCCGCTCGATCTCGAGGTACGCGAGGGAGTCGACGTTGAGGTAATCGGCGATCTCCCCGACCGACAGGTCGGCGGCGAGCAGCTCGGAGCGTCGACCGGTGTCCATCCCGTAGGAGCACGGCCACTTGTAGGGCGGCGAGGACACCCGGAAGTGGATCTCGGCGGCGCCGGCCTCACGCAGCATCGCGACCACCTGCTTCGTGGTCGTCCCGCGCACGATCGAGTCGTCGACCACCACGAGCCGCTTGCCCCGGATGTTCTCGGGGAGTGGGTTGAGCTTGAGGCGCACACCACCGCTGCGCTGTGACTGGCTCGGTTGGATGAACGTGCGACCCACGTAGCGGTTCTTCACGAGGCCGTCGCCGTAGGGGATCCCCGACGCGCGCGCGAAGCCCTGCGCGGCCGGGATGCCGGACTCGGGGATGGGCATGACCATGTCGGCCTCGACCGGCGCCTGGCGCGCGAGCTCCTCGCCCATGCGCTGGCGGGCCGCGTGGACGCTCTTGCCGTAGAGGTACGTGTCGGGCCGAGCGAAGTACACGAACTCGAAGAGACAGAGCTTGGGGTCCGGATCGGCGAAGCGCCGCTCGTGCATCCCGCTGGCGTCGATGACGATCATCTCGCCGGGCTCGATGTCGCGCAGGTAGTGCGCACCCACGATGTCGAGCGCGGCGGTCTCACTCGCGAGCACCCAACCGCCCTCGATGCGGCCGAGGACCAGCGGCCAGAAGCCGTGGGGGTCACGCGCGCCGATCAGGTGCGCGTCGTCCATGAGCACGAACGAGAACCCGCCCTCGAGGTGCGGGAGCACCTTCTCGAGCGCGACCTCGAGATCGCGCCCGTCGGAGCGCGGTTCGCTCCCGTACTGCGCGGCGATGAGCTCGGCCACGAGCGCGGAGTCGGTGGTGGAGTCGAGCGGTCCCTGCGGGTCCTGGAGCATGCCGGGGAGCATGCCGAGGCGCTCGGCGAGCTCGGCGGTGTTCGTGAGGTTGCCGTTGTGGCCGAGCGCGAAGCCGGCGTCGCCCACCGAGCGGTACACGGGCTGCGCGTTGCGCCAGGTGCTCGACCCGGTCGTGGAGTAGCGGTTGTGCCCGATGGCGAGGTGGCCCTCGAGGGGGGCGAGGCGACGCTCGTCGAACACCTGGGTGACGAGGCCCATGTCCTTCACCACGGTGATGGTCTGCCCGTCGCTCACCGCGATGCCGGCCGACTCCTGCCCGCGGTGCTGGAGGGCGTAGAGCCCCAGGTAGGCGAGGTGGGCCACCGGTTGCCCCGGCGCGTAGGCACCGAACACGCCGCACGCGTGCGCCAGCCCCTGCGGGGTGCGGGGATCCATCCCCGCCAGTATCCCATGCCCCTCGGACCGGGATCGCCATCGCGGCCTCGCCGGGAGCCGTTCAGACGTGGACGTCGGCCTCCACGAGCGAGGGGATGGCGTCGCGCCAGGCGGCGAGCGCGTCGGCGAGCGTCACGTCGAAGGCGCCCGCGGCGACGAGCCGGTCGCCGCCGGCCACGCCGATCTCGACCGCGCGCACGCCCGTGGCGCGGGCGCGGTCGAGCACCTCGGCGACGCGCGCCGGCATCACCGCGCACACGACCCGCGACGCCGACTCGGAGAAGCACCACGCCGCCGCCGGGATCCCCGCCTCGGGCGTGACCGTGAAGCCGGTGGCCCCGCCGAACGCCATCTCCGCGAGCGCCACCGCCAACCCGCCGTCGGCGCAGTCGTGCACCCCGGCGACGACCCGCTCCGCGACCAGGTCGCGCACGAGATCGTGCACCGCCCGCGCCGCGTCGAGGTCCGCGGCCGGGGGCATCCCCCCGTCGAGGTCGTGCACGGTGAACGCCCACTCCGACCCGCCGAGCTCGACGGCGGTCGCCGGGCCCACGAGGACCAGCCGGTCACCGTCGGCGCAGCCCACGCCGGGGGGTGGCGCGTCGAGGTGCTCGATCACCCCCACCACCCCCACCACCGGCGTGGGGTCGATGTTGGCGCCGCGCGACTCGTTGTAGAACGACACGTTGCCGCCCACGACCGGGAGATCCAGCGCGCGGCAGGCGTCGCTCATGCCGTCGATCGCCTCGGAGAACTG
>BTUT01000572.1:0-2192 GCA_045862935.1 Acidimicrobiia bacterium | reverse complement strand
CTTGGGTGGCGGCGGGATGGCGCGAAGGCCGCTGCCCGAGTAGGCGGGTGAGCCATTCGGGCTCTGCCGCGGTGAGGTGTTGCGCGGCGCGGTCGGTGACGAGGTGGGCGGCTCGCTCGTAGATGTGGCGGTCGTCGGGTTGGACGCCGTGGCGGGCGAGCTGGGTGGCCCAGCGGTCGAGACGGGTGTGCTCGGCAGTGCTGAGGCGCTCCAGGGTCGCGGTGGCGATCGGGTGGAGCGCGCGTGGTTCGGGGTGGCGAGGCACGACGATCTGTACGTCGGCCCACGCGAGGGTTCGGGTCGCGTGCTGTCCGGTGGTGCTCTCGAAGGCGACGTCGACGGTGCCGGCCGTGTCGTCGACTCGGGTGACGGTCCCGATGTTGCGGCGGTCGTCTGCGCGGACTCGGTGCCCGGGGGCGACGTGGCCGGCGGTGTGGGTGAGGCGAGCGAGGCGGGCCGCGGTGTCGCCGGGGGGCGCGGTGCCGAGGCGGGTGGTGTGAGCTTCGACGGCGCGCGCGTGCGCGGCCCATCCTTCGAGAGTCGCCAAGTCGAGGGTGCTGGCCGCGTGGTGGACGGCGAGGGCGTGGGGGTCATGGCCGAGCGCGAGGGTCTTGCGTCGAGACGCGCCGAGGGTGTCGATGAGCTTCTCGTCGACCGTGGGTGTGATTTCGCCGAGCAGCGGCAGGGGGCTGTCGTGGCGGGCGAGCTCGCCAGGCACGTCCGGGTGGTCGGTTGCGTGGAGCTGGTCGAGGTCGGGCCGGGTGACGATCAGCCAGTTGGCGCTGCGACCGCGGGACATGACTAGGTAGCCGGCCTCGCGGTAGAGGCCGTCGAGGCCGACGGTGATGCCGACGTCCCAGGTGCCACCCTGGGCGCGATGCGCGGTCGACGCGTACGCGTACCCGAGGTGTCCGGTGTTCAGCGCGTCGCGCGGCACGAGGATGTCGGTGTGGTCGTGGTCCATGTGGACGACAAGACCGACGTCGGTCGTGCCGGTGAGGATGGCCGTGTGCCCGTTGAGGATCGCGGTGCGTTGCCCGTCGATGGTGCGGGCGTTGTAGTCGTTGCGGCGGATCGCGAGCCGGTCACCCAACGCGACGCCACCGGCATCCTGCAGCGGCTCGCCCAGCAACCCACGATCACGAAGGACACGCCGGACGGCGGTGTTGAGTTGGTCAACGGTGTCGTTCGTGCCGGCGAGCAGGACCGGCACCTGTCCGTGCTCGAAGGTCGCGACCCAGCGGGCCACGCCGGTTTGGATCATCGCGGTGCGGTCCGCGACGACGTCGACGCGGCCGTGGTCGCGCAGTGCCCTCACGGCGGCGGAGACCCGTCCGTCGCGCAGCTCCGCCAACGCGTCGCGCTCCCAGGGCTCGTGCTGGCGGCGGTTCACGGTGAGTTCCGCGACCGTCACGGCCGGGTCGGTCGCCAATGCGGCGAAGCCGCCCCCGGCGCTGACCTCGGGAAGCTGGCGGTGATCGCCGACGAGCACGACGCGGCCGCCAAGGTCGAGGACCTCGGCGACGATTAGGTCCAGGTCCCGTAGGCCGGCCATGCCGGCTTCGTCGACGATCAGCACCGTGCGGCTGGTGGGCCGGTCGAAGCCGCGGGACCAGGACCCCATGAGTCGATGCATCGTCGATGACGCGATGTGCGCGTCGGCGGCGAGCTCATGCGCGGCTTTCGCGGACGGTGCCGCGCCCATGACCTGGTCGCCGTTGGCCTCGAACACCTGCCGGACCGCGTCGAGGGTGAACGTCTTGCCCGTTCCCGCCGGGCCGACCATTACCGCCAGCGCGTCCGTCGTCCCGGTCAGGGTCCGCACCGCCCGTTCCTGGTCCTCCCCCAGGCTGGGCAGCCGCCCGAGCACGGCCTCCACCAGTGCGGGCGTGACCGCCGGGCGGGTCCGGCGCGCTCCGGCGGCGCGGTCCAGGAACCGCCGTTCCAGGCCCAGCCACTCGGACGTCGTCCACCTGGGCGCCTCGGACCCACCGACCCCCGCGCCAGGCTGGAGCGGGACGAGCTGCTCAGAAGCGAACACGCTGGCCACGACCCGCTCGAGCGTCGCGGCCGACGTGCCGTCGCCGACCCCGGCCGCGACCGCCGCGACGACGTCGGTCCGGCTGAAGGTCGAGTCCTGCTCGGTCAACGCCCGGCCCAACTCGCCGATCCATGCCTCGGCGTCCCCCGCC
>BTUT01000571.1:0-2202 GCA_045862935.1 Acidimicrobiia bacterium | reverse complement strand
GGCATGTGCCACACGATCGAGGACCCGACGTTCGACGCGACCGCGCTGGCCACGAACCCCCGGGCGCGGATCCGACCGATCCACCGCCCGCCGCGTGAACCGGCCGACCGTCACCCGCACTGCCACTGGACCATCGAGATCGACCCCCGGAACGACCCCGTCGGACCCGCCGTGCTCACCCAGCGCGTGGCCGATCTGCCGCTCGCACGCGTCCGCAACGACCCGCCCTCCGAGACCGGGACCGAGGGCCTGATCGACTACCGCGGCGACCTCGTGCCCGACTTCCGGCTCTCGTTGCTCTCGACCCCCACCCTGCGCGCGATGCAGGCGGAGTTCGTCGTGCAGACCCATCTCCTCGGGGCGGCCGGCGAGCTCGCGCTCGCGATGCGCTTCGGCGACGAGAGGGCGCGGGGCATGATGGCCCGCGGCTGGGTCGGCGTGTCGTGGATCACCAGTCAGCGCCTCGCCGCGGCGCTCGGACTCGGCGAGCGACCCGGTCCCCCGGGCGTCGCCGCCGTGCTCGGGCACCAGCCACTGCTCCCGCCCGGCTTCCGCCGCGACGTGTCCGAGCGCGCCGACACCGTCGAGCTGGCGCTCGCCGCGGAGGTCGAGGGCCTGCTCGACCCGAACCACCCGGGCGTGCCCGGACTGCTCGCGCGCGACGAGCGCGGGGGGCTGGAGGCCATGGCGCAGGCGGTCGACCCGCGGTCCCGGCTCAGCGACCTGGTGGTCACCGGGACCGCGGTCACCGCACGCTTCACGATCGACCCCGCGGGTGATGCCGCGCCCGAGCCGGGCGAAGCCGCGCTCATGCGCAGCCTCGCCAGCGGCTGGGGGTTCACGTCGAGCCGTGACCCTCGCGGCGACCGGTGAGCCACCACCCAGGCGGCGGCCCGTCCCCGAGCTACACGATGCGGCGGTACAGCGTCTGGGTCGCGCCGGGCGCGTAGGCGGTGCCGAACCCGTCGACGAGGCTCATGAACCCGGGATCGGCGTTCACCGCGGCCTCGCCGGCTTCGAGCGTGGCGATGTCGGGGCTCGGCGTCATCCACATCAGCCCGCCGTACGCGCCCGTTGCCGCGACCGCGAGCATCGTCGGTTGGCCCCCGAGCTTCGTGGCCATCTCCGCGATCTCGATCCCGCCGGTGATCGCGTCCATGAGCCGGCCGTTCGCCGCAGTCGCCGTGACCACCGCCACATAGGTGGGCGGGTCACCCGCGAGATCGGGGGCACCGTGCACGAGCATCGCGAGGCCGTCGGTCACCGGTCCGTCGAAGTGGTCGTCCACCTTCTCGACCAGCTTCGCGAACGACGAGTCGGCCGCGAGCGCGTCGCCCGCGGCCTCGATGTCGGTCAGGTGCTCGGCCCAGAGCGTCCACGCGATCGTGCCCACCTCGGGCGACATCACCGCCGCCCAGGCGTCGATCTGGCGACCCGTGACGGCGCGTGCGGCTTCGGTCAGCTTCACCACGGCCTCCATCCCGGCGGACGCTTCACCGGGGTCGAGACGGCGGCTGCGAACGAACAGGTACATCGGGATCCTCCCTGCTCCTGCCCGGGGTGCGCACACTCGGGTGGGCGTGCGGTCTCGCGAGTCTTGCCGTCATCCGATCGCCGGGCAACCGTGCCCGCCGCGTACGCTGGGAGCCCCGCGTCCCCCGTGAAAGGCCCTCCCATCGCTCCTCGTGACGGCTCGCGCCCCGACCCGCGGACCGGGAGCCGGATCGACACCGCGACCGAGCCCCGGACCGACCTCCGCAACGTGGCCATCGTGGCCCACGTCGACCACGGCAAGACCACGCTCGTCGACGCCATGTTGCGCCAGACCGGCGTCTTCCGCGTCCACCAGGAGGTCGTCGACCGGGTCATGGACTCGATGGACCTCGAGCGCGAGAAGGGCATCACCATCCTCGCCAAGAACGCGGCGGTCACCGTCGACGGGGTGAAGATCAACATCGTCGACACACCGGGGCACGCCGACTTCGGCGGCGAGGTCGAGCGCGGGCTCACGATGGTCGACGGCGTGCTCCTCCTCGTCGACGCGAGCGAGGGCCCGCTCCCCCAGACCCGGTTCGTGCTCCGCAAGGCGCTCGAAGCACGCCTGCCGGTGGTCGTGGTGATCAACAAGGTCGACCGCGGCGACGCGCGCAGCGCCGAGGTGGTGCACGAGGTCGAGGAGCTGTTCCTCGACCGCGACGCGGA
>BTUT01000570.1:0-2211 GCA_045862935.1 Acidimicrobiia bacterium | reverse complement strand
CGACGAGGCGCTTGATCGCGAGCGCGGCTCCCACGCGCCCGCCGATCGCCCCGGCCTTGGCGGGCGGCGGCGCGTCGGGGTCCGCGAACGCCGCCGTGAGCGCCGCGACCGCGAAGGCGATGGCCGGCGCGTCGCCGCTGATGCCGGTGGTGACGAGGAGCAGGGAACCCGAGGTGGTGACGAGGACGGCGGTGATCAGCGCGGCGCGCCGTCCGGCGAGGCGTCCGGCCAGGGCGGCGACGCACAGCGTGATGGCGACGCCGGACGCGAGGGAGAGGAGGCGCGGCGCGTTCAGGGTGCGGAAGCCGGCGAGATCGGCGAGGAAGAGCAGGGGGAGCTGGAGCGGGCCCTGGGACGAGAAGATGTCTTGGTAGGGCCGTGCGCCGTCGCGCATCGCGGCCACGGTGGCGCCGTAGACGCCGTCGTCGAACGAGACGTGGCGCGTCGCGACGAAGGCCGGAACCCGCACGACGACCGCCACGAGGGCGAGCCAGGCGAGATCGAGGCGACGGATCCCCGGTGCCTGCGCGGCCGGGGCCGATCGGGTCGCCGCGTCCGCCATGCGGGTCGACGGTAGTGCGAGGACCGCGGGCGAGGGTTGCGAGGCGTTTCGCCCGCGACGCGCCGTCGTGGGCCTTGCGGCCGCGCGCGACGGCCGGCGGGATCACCGGTGTGCCGGGGGGCGACTGCTACGGTCGCTCCACGTGGTGAAGCACATCTTCGTGACGGGTGGGGTGGCGTCGAGCCTCGGCAAGGGCATGACCGCCGCGTCGCTGGGCCGGTTGCTCAAGGCGCGCGGCCTGCGGGTCACGATCCAGAAGCTCGACCCGTACATCAACGTCGACCCGGGGACGATGAACCCCTTCCAGCACGGTGAGGTGTTCGTCACCGACGACGGTGGCGAGACCGACCTCGACCTCGGGCACTACGAGCGCTTCGTCGACGTGCCCCTCTCGCGGAAGTCGAACGCGACGACCGGCTCGATCTACCAGGAGGTCCTCGCCAAGGAGCGGCGCGGGGCGTACCTCGGTCAGACCGTCCAGGTGATCCCGCACATCACCAACGAGATCAAGGACCGGATCCTGCGCCTCGCCGACGAGGACGTCGACGTGGTGATCACGGAGGTCGGCGGCACGGTCGGCGACATCGAGATCCTCCCGTTCCTCGAGGCGATCCGGCAGTTCCGCAAGGACGTCGGTCGCGAGAACGTCTTCTACGTGCACGTGACGCTCGTGCCGTTCATCGGCCCGTCGGGCGAGCAGAAGACCAAGCCCACGCAGCACTCGGTCACCGAGCTGCGCAGCCGCGGCATCCAGCCCGACGCCATCGTCTGTCGCTCCGACCGGCCGATCCCGACGCGGCTCAAGGAGAAGATCTCCCAGCTCTGCGACGTGCCCGAGGAGGGCATCGTCTCCGCCGTCGACGCCGACAACCTGTACGCGATCCCGCTCGTGCTCCACGACGAGGGCCTCGATGACTACGTGTGCCGCGTGCTGCACCTCGCCGACCGCGAGCCGGACCTCTCGGGCTGGCGCGCCCTCGTCGAGCGGATCATGTCGCCGGACCAGACCGTGCGCATCGGGCTGGTCGGCAAGTACGTGAACCTCCCCGACGCGTACCTGTCGGTCGTGGAGGCGCTGCGTCACGGTGGCTTCGAGTGCTCCACCCGGGTGGAGATCGACTGGATCGCCTCCGACGACGCGGAGGGCCTGATGGCCGAGGGCCGCCTGCGCGAGCTCGACGGCATCGTGATCCCCGGCGGCTTCGGCTTCCGGGGCATCGAGGGCAAGATCGCGGCGGTCGGCTACGCCCGAGAGCAGCAGGTGCCGTTCCTCGGGCTGTGCCTGGGGATGCAGTGCGCGGTCATCGAGTTCGCGCGCGATGCCTGCGGACTGGTGGGCGCGAACTCCTCGGAGTTCGACCCGCACACGCCGCACCCGGTGATCGATCTCATGGACGAGCAGCGCGAGGTGGTCGACCTCGGCGGCACGATGCGCCTCGGCCTCTACCCGGCGAAGCTGCGGGCGGGCACCCTCGTGGAGCAGGCCTACGGCGAGGAGATCGTCTACGAGCGGCACCGTCACCGCTACGAGGTGAACAACCGCTTCCGGGCCCGGCTCGAGGAGGCCGGGATGGTCTGTTCGGGCACCTCGCCCGACGACCGCTTGGTGGAGTTCGTCGAGCTCTCACCCGAGGTGCACCCGTTCTTCG
>BTUT01000569.1:0-2212 GCA_045862935.1 Acidimicrobiia bacterium | reverse complement strand
GTCGTGCGGGACCCCGCGCGCGAAGGTGTCGAGGTCGGTCAGGTCGACGGCGAGCGTGGTGGGCACGAGCGGGCTCCTCGTGGTCGGGCGTCGAGCAGACGGGAACACGTTACGATTCGCGCCGGTCGCGGTCCACCCGCCGGCCGCTCGGGGAGGCTCTCATGCACGATCTCGTCATCCGCAACGGCACGGTCGTCGACGGCACCGGTTCGGCGGCCTTCACCGCGGACGTCGCGGTCGACGACGGCCGGATCACCGCCGTGGGTGCCGTGGACGCGGGCGGGCGTGAGGAGATCGACGCCGCCGGGAAGATCGTCACCCCGGGGTTCGTCGACGTGCACACCCACTACGACGGGCAGGTCACGTGGGACGCGACGCTCGCGCCGTCGAGCTGGCACGGGGTGACCACGGTGGTGATGGGGAACTGCGGTGTGGGCTTCGCGCCGGCCGCGCCCGACCGTCACCAGTGGCTGATCGGCCTCATGGAGGGCGTGGAGGACATCCCCGGCACCGCGCTGGCGGAGGGCATCCGCTGGGGCTGGGAGACCTTTCCCGAATTCCTCGACTTCCTCGACGCGCAGCCCCTCATGCTCGACGTCGGCACGCAGGTGCCCCACGGAGCAGTGCGCGGCTACGTGATGGGCGACCGCGGAGCGCGCAACGAGCCCGCCACCCCCGACGACATCGCGGCCATGGCCCGCATCGCGCAGGAGGGCGTGGAGGCCGGCGCGCTCGGCGTGTCGACGTCGCGCACGATCGCCCACCGCGCCATCGACGGCGAGCCGGTGCCGGGCACGTTCGCCGCGGAGGACGAGCTGTTCGCGCTCGGCCGCGCGCTCGCCGCCGCGGGAACCGGCGTGTTCGAGCTCGCACCCGCGGGCGTGATGGGGGAGGACCTCGCGGCGCCGGAGCGCGAGATGGACTGGATGATCCGCCTCACCGAGGAGACGGGACGGCCGCTCACGTTCGCGCTCCTCCAGCACGATCTCGAGCCCGACCAGTGGCGCAAGATGCTCGACCTCGTCGGCGAGGTCCACGCCCGTGGCATCCCGATCCGTCCCCAGGTCGCCGGTCGACCGCTCGGGCTCCTGCTCGGCCTCCAGACGTTCCACGCACTGCGCGACCGGCCGTCGTACCGGGCCATCGAGCACCTGTCCCTCGACGAGAGGGTCGCCGCGATGCAGGACCCCGCGACGCGGGCTCGGATCCTCGCGGAGGCGCCCGAAGCCGACCCGCGGACGGCGTTCATCGGGCTCGGACTCGACCGGACCTTCCCGCTCGGCGACCCGCCCGACTACGAGCCGGATCCGTCGGAGTCGATCGCCGCGCACGCCGAGCGCGCGGGTGTCGATCCGTGGTCGCTCTACTACGACCTCCTGCTCGAGGACGGCGGTCGCCAGCTCCTGTTGCGCCCCCTGCTCGGCTACGCGCGCTTCACCCAGGACCCGATCCGCGAGATGGTGCTGCACCCGGCCACTGCGCTGGGTCTCGGTGACGGTGGCGCGCACGTGGGCGCGATCTGCGACGCCTCGATCGAGACGTACATGCTCACCCACTGGGTGCGCGACCGCACCCGAGGGGAGCGGCTCCCGCTCGAGCTCGTGATCCGCAAGATGACGAGCGACACCGCGTCGCTCTACGGCTTGACCGACCGGGGCGTGGTCGCGCCGGGCAAGAAGGCCGACCTCAACGTCATCGACCTCGAGCGTCTCACGCTGCACAGGCCCGAGATGCACCACGACCTGCCCGCGAACGCCCCTCGGCTCCTGCAAGCCGCCGACGGCTACGAGGCCACGATCGTGGGTGGCCAGGTCGTGCGGCGCGACGGCGTCGACACGGGCGCCCGCCCCGGCGTGCTGCTGCGCGGCGCCCGCTGAGCCACCCTGCACCGAACAAGGAGCAACCGGAGATGAGCAAGGTCTCGGTCATCGCCACCATCACCGCGAAGGACGGGCGGGGAGACGAGGTGATCGCCGCGTTCGAGGGGGCGAAGGATGCAGTCGCCGCCGAAGCGGGCACGCTCGTCTACGTGCTGCACCGCAACCAGAGCGACCCCAACGTCTTCTACGTGACCGAGCTCTACGAGGACCAGGCGGCGCTCGACGCGCACATGGCGGGGGCGGCGATGGCCGCGCTCGCAGGCCTCGGCGACGCCCTCGAGGGCGCCGACCTCCAGTTCGCCCACCCCGTCTCCGTCGCCAAGGGCTGACCC
>BTUT01000568.1:0-2213 GCA_045862935.1 Acidimicrobiia bacterium | reverse complement strand
CGGTGGTGGTCGCGGGCGGGACGAAGGTGATCGGCAACCCGCCGCTGAACGTCATGGGGAAGGCGAAGCTGAGGAAGTGACGCCGACGGCGAGATGGTGCAGACTGCGCGCGAGCGAACGGGGCGCGGGCTCGGATTGCACGTGACCGCGTGGCCCCGGGCGGCGACCGAGCCGGTGCCGGCGGCGGACAGGGCGGACGTGCCGCGTCGGCGCAGCCGGGCGACCTGAGCGAGGGAGGGCGTCGATGAGCGATACGGAGAGCGTGGAGCGGCTCATCGCCGCGCCGCCCGAGGCGATCTTCGAGCTCCTGGCCGACCCGAGCCGCCACCACGAGATCGACGGGTCGGGCACGGTGCGCGAGGCCAAGGGTGCGCCGGAACGGCTCGCGCTCGGCGCGAGGTTCGGCATGTCGATGAAGCTCGGCATCCCGTACTCGATGGAGAACGAGGTCATCGAGTTCGAGGAGGGGCGGCGCATCGCGTGGCAGACGCGCTCACCGAGCCCGTTGCTGTCGCGGGTGGTCGGCGGCCGGATCTGGCGCTACGAGCTCGAGCCGGTCGACGGCGGCACGCGCGTGCGCGAGACCTGGGACATCTCGCAGGAGCGGGTCAAGGCCTTCGTCGCGCCGATGCGGTCGCGCACCCGCACGTCGATGGAGCGAACGCTCGCTCGCATCGACGACATCGTCAACCTCCCCTGACCCGAGGTTGCCCGCGAGGTCGGGGACGGGGCGGCTCAGGCGACCTGGCTCAGCGTGACGTTGCCCGCGAGGTCCCCGACCGTGATCGTCGCCGTCCTGGCGGTCGACCCGTCGGCGAAGGTGATCGCGCACGTGAACGTCTCGCCCGGCAGCTTCACGATGGCGGGGGCCGCACCGCAGTCGACCGTGGTGCGGTCGGGCAGCGTGGCGTTCTCCTTCACGAACTGCTCGGCCGCGGCCTTGGCGATGACCGCCTGCGCCGACGCGATCGTGATCGCACCCTTCTTGTTGGTCTGGGTCACGTCGAACCGGATCGGCAGCCCGCTCACGTCGACCGTGCAGGTCACGATCTTGCCCCGCTTCACCTTGATCTTCCTCGGGCAGCTGACCCGACCGACCACGAGCCCCGGGAAGGCCGGGGTGACGGTCACCGCGATCTGCTTCTGGAGCTTCTTCTGATCGAGCAGCGGTGCGTCGTCGGCCCCCGCCGGGGACGCACCCACCGCAAGCGCGCCGACGACGAGCACCATGGCGAGAACGACCGCGAGCACGGGGCCGGGCACGGCGGCGAGGGGGGTGGGGCGGACGCGGTGGTGCACGCCGAGAGGGTACGTGCCGCCGCCCGCGATCCGGACGCGGACGAGGACGCGCCCCCTGATCCGGACGTGGACGGCGCGTCCGTGTTCCGGATGGGCACGCGCCCGGATCACCCTCAGGACGCCCGCGGCTCCAGGTCGAGCGCCGCGGAGTTCATGCAGTAGCGCTGCCCCGTGGGTCCGGGGCCGTCGGGGAACACGTGACCGAGGTGCCCACCGCAGCGCCGGCAGCGCACCTCGGTGCGCGTCATCCCGTGGCTCCGGTCGGTGACGAGCTCCACGGCATCGGCCACCATGGGCTCGGTGAAGCTCGGCCAGCCGGTGCCCGACTCGAACTTCGTGGACGCGTCGAACAGCGGGGCGCCACAGCCCGCGCAGTGGTAGGTCCCGTCGTCGTGACAGTCCCAGTACCGCCCGGTGAACGCGCGCTCGGTGCCCGCGCGGCGCAGGACGTCGAACTGCTCGGGGGAGAGCGCGGCGCGCCACTCCTCCTCGGACTTCTCGATGTCGTAGGTCATGGGTGCCTCCGGCTCTCGGGATGGGTGGTTGGACGGCCCGCCGCGGTCGACGCCGGCCCGCCGCCCGGCGGGGATCAGGGGCTCGGGGGTCGGTGCACGACGACCTCGATCTCGACGGCCGCGCCCAGGGGGAGCGCCGCGACCGCGACGGTGCTGCGGGCTGGTCGGTGCGCGCCCACCGCCGACGCGTAGCACTCGTTCACCTCGGCGAAGTGCTCGAGCGACCCGGCGAGGAAGACGGTGGTCTTCACGACGTCGGCCCACGTGGCACCGCAGTCGGTGAGGACCGCGGCGATGTTGGCGAGCACCTGCCGCGCCTCCGCGACGGCTCCGCCCTCCACCAGGGAGCCGGTCGTCGGATCGATTCCGATCTGGCCCGCGCAGAAGATCCAGTCGCCC
>BTUT01000567.1:0-2218 GCA_045862935.1 Acidimicrobiia bacterium | reverse complement strand
CTTCGCCACCGCCGAGCTCGTGCACTACGACAACCTCATGCTCTGCGAGCCCGGCGGTGCGGTCGACCTGTTCGAGAGCGGCGCGACCTGGCGCGACGGCAAGACGCCGGTGAACGTGTCGGGCGGGCTCGAGTCGAAGGGCCACCCGATCGCCGCGACCGGGATCGCGAACGTGTGGGAGGTCTGTCACCACCTCCGCGGCGAGGCCGGCGACCGTCAGATCGAGGGCGCGCGCGTCGGGCTCGCCCACGTGATCGGCCTCGGCTCCGCGTGCGGCGTCCACATCCTCGAGAAGGCGGCTTGAGCCGGTCACCCACCGGGTGCGAGCGGGGAGACTCGAACTCCCACGGACCACGGTCCACCGGGACCTAAACCCGGCGTGTCTGCCAGTTCCACCACGCTCGCGCCGGACCATCCTCGCAGGTCGGCGCACCACCGGAGCAGCGGGTGAGCGCGACCCGTCCCGAGCCCACGCCCGACGCGAGGCGCTGGCGCGGCCCGACGCTGGAGAGCGTGCTGCGGTCGCTCACCATGGTCCCCGAGGACGAGGGCGTGTTCGGGGCGTCGAGCGTCGAGATCGGGACGGGGCGGATCTTCGGTGGGCAGGTGCTCGGTCAGGTGGTGGTGGCCGCCGCGGCCGCGGTGCCCGCGAAGCAGGTGAAGTAGGTTTAAGTGCAGTTCGCGCGGGACGGCGTGGCGCCGGACCCCGTGCGCATCGACGTCGCGGTGCTCCACGAGGGCGGGACGTACGCGACGTGCGACGTCCGCGTGTCGCAGGAGGCGCGGGTCCTGGCCGACGCGACGGTGAGCCTGCACGTCCCGGGGGAGGGCCCCGAGCAGCAGTCCGTGGTGCTGGCCGATCACGATCCGGACGCGGCGGTGCCCGTGGACCTCGGCATGATCCCGTGCGAGACGCGCGTGGTCGGCGGTGTGAACCTCCGCGACGACGTGACCGGCCCGGCGGAGCTCGCGTTCTGGATGCGCGCCGCGGGCCTCGACGCGCCGCTCGCCGTGCACCAGGCGCTCGCGGCCTTCTCGTCCGACCTCACGCCGATCGCGACGGCGCTGCGCGCGATCCCCGGGATGTCACAGGCCGACTCGCACCGCACCGTCCAGACCGCCACCACGAGCCACACGGTCTGGTTCCACCACGACCTCGACCTGCGTGAGTGGATCTGCTTCCAGCAGACCGCGCCGGTCACGGGCGGCGGCCGGAGCTTCGGCTGGGGCCACATCTTCGATCGCGGGGGCGTGGCGGTCGCGTCGTTCGCCCAGGACGCCATGGTCCGCTGGTTGCGGGCCAACGCCGGTCGTCCCCCCCGCACCACCGCCTGACCCCGATGATGCGTCCCTCACCCCCGCGACGCGGGGGGTGAGGGACGCACAGACGGACTGTGCGTCCCGGGTCGAGGGGCCTTGACGCGTGTGGCCGCCGGCGCTAACCTTCCCTTTAGGAAGATCTCCGACCGGAGCCGGGGACCGAGCCGGGGCTGCCGACCAGGCCGCCGAAGGGGGAGTCGTGAAGTTCTCGCTGATCTACGAGGCCCAGACCGTGGACGCGTCGCGCGCCGGCGACCACCGGGTGTTCCACGAGGCGCTCGAGCAGTGCCTGCTCGCCGAGGTGATGGGCTTCGACGTGATCTGGGCCGTCGAGCACACCGCGCTCACGAACTACGCGCAGATGAGCGCGCCCGAGACGTTCCTCGCCTTCGTCGCCGGGCGGACGAGCCGCATCCATGTGGGCCACGGAGTCGTGTGCCTGCCGCCGGCGATGAACCACCCCGTCAAGGTGGCCGAGCGCATCGCCACCCTCGACATCCTCTCGGAGGGCCGCCTCCACTTCGGGGTGGGCAAGGGCGGCACGCAGCAGGAGGCCGGCACCTTCGGCTACGACCTCGCGGAGCTCCGGCCGCAGATCGACGAGGCGATGTACCTCATCCCCCGGATCATGGTCGAGGACGAGATCGAGCACCACGGCGAGTTCATCGACATCCCCCTTCGTCCGATCCACCCGAAGCCGTACCAGGTCCCGCACCCCCCGATGTACCTCGCCTGCACGCACGACGAGTCGCTCGAGACCAACACGCCGTGCTCCGTGTCGAGCGAGCAGCCGTTGTAGAACCAGAACGAATCGACCCCCTCGGTGACGGGGTGATCGCCGCTCGGGTGCAGCTCGACCCAGTCCCGCGCGCCCAGATCGCGGGCAAGCATCTGCCGA
>BTUT01000566.1:0-2218 GCA_045862935.1 Acidimicrobiia bacterium | reverse complement strand
CAGATGAGCATCCTCCTGGCGACGCGCCACGCACGCGAGGTCGGGGGGTTCGACGAGGCGCTCTCCATGGGAGAAGACACCGACTTCCTGGTCCGTCTGGCCGGTGCCGGCGTCCGCCTCGGGCTCCTCGACGAGATCGTGCTCATCCGGCGGTTCCACGGCGGCAACGTGACCTACGGCCTCGCCCCCGGTGACCAACGCGCGATCTTCCGCTCGCTGCGCGGGCACCTGGCGCGCCGCCGCGGCACCAGCACCGACGGTACGGCCCCGGGCCCATGACCGTCGCGGAGCCCACCGTCGGCGAGCTGCGAGCCACCCTCCGAGCCGTGGAGCAGGCCTGGGGGAGGGTCGTGGAGCACGGGCCGGTCGTCACCCGGCGTCTGTCCATCGCCGGGATCGACGTGGAGGTCGCGCTCGCCGGTGTCGAGCTCACCGAAGCGCTGCTCCCCGCCTTCGACGGCCTGGAGCCGGCACAGGGGCCCGTGCGCGGGACCGTCGGCGCGTGGGACGCCGCGGCGACGGGCATCAGGATCCCGGAGCACCCCGCGGGGTCCCCGGGTCCGCCCTACCGCGCCACCGTGCGCCGCGACGGTCGGCCGGTGGCCGAGATCGAGTGGTCCAACCTGGGATTCGTGCGCACCGGCAACCGCGACTCGGGCCTGTACCTCCTCGCCGCACCTCGGGCCGCCGTCCTCCTGCACTGGGAGGTCGGCACCCCGCTCCGCCGCCAGCTGCGCTGGGTGCTGAGCCCCGAGGTCCTGTTCGTCCACGCGGGCGCGGTCGGTGACGAGTCGGGCGCCGCGCTGCTCATGGGGTCGTCGGGCGCGGGCAAGTCGTCGACCGCCCTCGCCTGCTTCCGCGCGGGGATGGGCTTCCTGAGCGACGACTACTGCCTCGTGCGTGACGACCCGCCCGTGGTCCACCGGATCCACGCGACCGCCCGGGTCTTCGACGACGATGCACACCACTTCGGCGACTTCCTCGAGCCCGTGACGGTCGGCGCGTCGGTGGGCGAGCGCGACCCGACCGAGGAGCCCAAGGCGCTCTTCCGGATCTCCACCGACGGTCCGGGCCGGATGCTCGCGTCGGCTCCTGTGCGGGTGGTCCTGTTGCCCGAGCGGGGTGACGGCAAGCGGCCCCGGGTGGAGCCGATCGGTGCGGGTGAGGCCCTGCGCCGGGTCGCGCCGAGCATGCTGCACCAGATGAGCCTCGAGCCCGACCGGGAGCTCGCGCAGCTGCGGCGCCTGCTCACCAGCGTCCCGTGCTATCGGCTCGTGCTGAGTCCTGACCGCCGCGCCAACCCGATCGCCGTGCAGGAAGCCATCGGCGCCGCGTCCTCGGCGCCGAGCTGATCCCACCGTCCCTCGGGGATCCGGGTCGGAGCGCTCAGGCGGACGCCTCGAGGTGGAGGCCCCCCTCGTTCGCGCGCGTGGGGATGCGCGCGAGCGCGTCCTTGTCGCCGAGCGTGTACGCGCGGAAGAAGTCGGTCATGAGCGCGACGACCGCGGGACGCTCGGGTCCGGACACGAACGGGTCCCAGTGCACGCCGCCGGGGATCGACACCATGTACCGGGTGACCACCGTGTCGTCGTAGAGCTTGAGGCTGTAGCTGTACGGGACGTCGCGGTCGGCCGTCCCGTGGATGAACATCTGCGGCGGAGCGTTCGGCTGGAACCACTCGCCGTGACGGAAGAGGCTGCCCCCCTGGTCGCCCGCCAGCGCGACCGAAGCGCCGATGCGGGTGTCGAGGCAACACGAGTTCCCCGACGCGGCGGCGACCGTGACCCCGCCATCGGAGTGGCCGGTCACCGACACCTTCCCGGGGGCGATCTTGCCCTGGAGGACCGCCGGCAGTGCCGCCGGGTTCTGGAAGGTGTCGATGAGGAACCGGATGTCGAGCGCCTGATCGGGGAGGTCCGCCTGGCTCGCGGGCCCGGGGAACACGAGGCTCGAGATCGGGAAGTCGGGCGCCGCGACCACGAAGCCCTGCGCCGCGAGGTCGATGATGAGCGGCTCGTAGTCGACGGCGCGGATCGAGTAGCCGTGGGCGAAGACCATCAGCGGGTACTGGCCGGCCGGGCCCACCGGGGCGTTCTCGGTGGGCGGGCCCGTCGCCGGCCCGGCGGGGGGGTAGTAGACGGCGACGGGGAGCTCCCGGGTCGGCCGACGGGGGAGGGGCCCGCGGGTCATCGTCTCGCGGGTGGGGTCGACCGCCGTG
>BTUT01000565.1:0-2224 GCA_045862935.1 Acidimicrobiia bacterium | reverse complement strand
CGGCGGAGGATGCGCTCCGTGGGGCTCGGGACCATCCCGACCTCCGTTGCGGTGTGCGCACGATCGGACGCGCCCGCGTCCGCGGCCCGGCGCTCGGGCCGGCAACGACATCTTCGTCCACGAAGGCCGACACGTGGACGAAGGCCTCGCCCCACGCGAGGGCGTGCCCGACGAGACCGTCCGCCGCGAACGTCGTGGACCGTCCCAGCCCGGGAGACGCCACCGGAGAGTGGGCCGCGGACTCGACCTGCTCGACCAGCGTGCGCACCGCGGCGATGGAGGGCACCTCGGTGTGGGGTGCGTCGGGGGTGGTGGCGCCGGGTGCGCCGACCGCGTCGAGCGCGTACCCGGCGGTGAGCCCGTCCCAGTACGCGGCGAGCGTCTCGGCCTTGTCGAACCAGTCGAGCCCGCGGACCACTCCACGCACGGCCACCGCAACGCCGCGTTGCTCGGGGAGGGGACGGGCGCCCTCCACGAGCTCCATCACGTCGTGCGCGCGCACCGCGAACGCGTCTTCGAGCGCGCTCGTTGCCGACGGTGCCGCCAGCTCGTCCTGGTACTGGTCGATGCGCGCCCACACTGCCGCTTGCTTCGTGGGCGCATGCCGGCCCGGAGCCGCGAGCGTCGACGTCTTGACCCGCCGGAGGTCGGTCGGGGCGTGGCGGTGTGAACGGGTCGACGCGCGCGGCGGCCCCCACCGCCCGGCCTCGACGCAGCTCACCGGCACCTCGAGGACGGTCCCGGGGGCCACGAGCAGCGACAGGTCGAGCGTCCGGTTCTGCTTCGCGCCCACGATGGTCTCACCCTCGAGCAACAGGAGTGCCAGTGCGCCGGTGTTGTGCACCGTGAGCTCCGGCACCGTCGCCCCGCCGGGCGTCTCGGCCACCCGCAGCACGCCGAGCCGCTCGGCTTCGGGGCCGGTGAGGTAGTTGGGCGTGCTCGGCGCCGTCGAGAACAGCGGGTACACGGCAAGGGGCCCGCGCACGAGGGGGTCCTTCACGATGGTGTCGAGGTTCATGGTCGGCACGGGTCCTCCTCCGGCTCCTGCTCCATCCGCATGACGAACGTAGGGAAGGGGTGGGACTCGGCGGGCGCGGCTGCAGGGGTGCGGCTGCAGGGGCGCGGCTGCAGGGGCGCGGCTGCAAGGGTGCGGCTGCAGGGGCGCGGCTGCAAGGGTGCGGCTGCAGGGGTGCGGCTGCAAGGGTGCGGCTGCAAGGGTGCGGCCACCCGGCACCGGGTCGGGGTGTGCCGCGTCCGTGTCCCACCCCCGTGATCCGCTGTGCCCGGAGCGGAGCCGTGGGGGCTCAGCGAGTGGGACGGGGGGACTGGCGATGAGCGCAACCGACATCCCGGCCGGGCGAACCCTGCACCTGATCGACCTCGAGAACATCGTCGGCGACCCGTGGGCCACCGGTCCGGGTGTCGCCGCCGACTACGAGGCCGTGCTCGTGGCGGGTGGGCATCGAGGCGGCGATCAGGTGGTGGTCGCGGCGAACCGCTGGATGGTCGCCGAGCTCGGCTTCGTGCCCCACACGTCGTGCCAGCTCCTCGTGGTCCACGGGCCCGACGGTGCCGACCTCGCGCTGATCGAGTGGGCGTCGCCGGCGTGGATCGAGCAACGGTTCGAGCGGCTCGTGATCGCGAGCGGCGACGGCATCTTCACCGACGTCGTGCGTGCCGCCCGCGCGTCGGGCCTGTGCGTCGAGATCGTGCCCGGTCGCGGTGCGGTGTCGCGGCGGCTGCGCACGGCCGACGCGGTTCTTCACCGGGTCGCGGTCGCCGCCGCTTGTACCCGTGGCCAACCACGCGCCGCGAAGGTCAAGGGCGGACGACGCTGATCCCGGGCTTGGTGTGCCCGACGATCGTGCGGAGGTCGGCGAGCGACGCATCGAGCACGTCGACGAGCGCGCGGATCATCAGCTCGGCGACCACCGGTGCGGGCCACGGCCACGGGGCGACGAAGATCCGGTGCCAGTTCGGCGAGAAGTCGTCGGGTGGCTCGAAGCGGAGCCGTCCGAGTTGCGCCTCGTCGCCGAGCGTGGGAGCCGCAGGCTCCGAGCTGCCATCGGTGGCTTCGATGCTCGACACCTCCACGAGCAGCGCGCCGTCGCAGTCAGCGAGCACCTGGACATAGCGAGAGGGGTGCTCGCTCTCGATGATCGCGAAGACCTCGCGCCGAGCTGTCAGGGCGTCGACGAGCGCGCGGAGCGACTCGAACAGCGTC
>BTUT01000564.1:0-2232 GCA_045862935.1 Acidimicrobiia bacterium | reverse complement strand
CGGGGTTCGAGAACCACGGCGGACGCACCACGCTCGGACCGGGTGCACGGCCCCTGGGCCGCGTGCTCGCCGGCGGTGGCAACGGCGACGGCTCGGGGACCGACGGCGTGCTCGCGGAGCGCCTCGTGGGCACGTACCTCCACGGACCCGTGCTCCCCCGCAACCCGGCCCTCGCCGACCACGTGCTGGGCTGGGTGGCGGGCGAGCTCGAGCCCCTCGCGAGCGAGTGGGAGGAGCGGCTGCGCGCCGAGCGCCTCCGAGCCGGGGCTCGGACCGGATTCGCGAAGTGGTGGCAGGACCGCCTGCTCGCGCGCGGCTGAGCGACCATCAACGGACGGAGGGATCAGCGATGAGCGGCGACGCGTGGTTCACGCTCGCAGTGGTCGTCGTCACGATCGGTGTGCTCATCAGCGAGCGGATCACTCCGTCGCTCGCGATCCTCGCAGCCTCGGTGCTGCTGTTCGTGACCGGGGTCATCGACGAGACCCAGGCGTTCTCGGGCTTCTCGAACCCCGCACCGATCACCGTCGCCGCGCTGTACGTCCTCGCGGGAGCAACCGAGACCACGGGCGCGCTCCGCGGCGTGACCGACCGCGTGCTCGGCGGCCGGGGCACCGACGGCGCCCCACGATCAGAGGTGCGCGACCTGGCGCGCGTCGTGGTCCCCGGGACCGCGGCGTCGGCGTTCATCGCGAACACCCCGCTCGTGAGCATGGTGGCGCCGCGCATCGTGTCGTGGTCGCGTCGCACAGGACGCAACGCGTCACGCTTCCTGATGCCGTTCAGCTACGCGGCCGTGTTCGGCGGCGTGATCACGGTCATCGGGACGTCCACCAACGTCACCGTGTCGGGCCTCCTGCGGGACGCGGGGCGCGACCCGCTCGACGTGTTCGAGATCACACCCGTGGGACTGCCCGTGGCGCTCATCGGGGCGTTCCTGCTCATCGTGCTCACCCCCCGGCTGCTCCCCCGCCGGGAGTCCGCCGCCGACGAGGACGCCAGCGTCCGCGAGTACACCGTCGACATGCTCGTCGAACCGGGCGGCCCCCTCGTCGATCGAACCGTCGCCGACGCCGGGCTGCGCGCGCTCGCGGGCGTGTACCTCGTCGAGATCGACCGGGGGGGGACGCTGCTCGCACCGGTGCGCCCCGACGAGGTGCTCGTGGCGGGCGACCGGTTGACCTTCGCCGGGAACGTCACCCGCGTGCTCGACCTCCAGCGCCTCCCCGGGCTCCTGCCTGCAGAGCACCACCACATGGCAGCGGCCACCGACTCCCACACGCCCATGACGTTCGAGGTCGTGGTCGGCGACAACTCCCCGCTCGTCGGAGCAACCTTGAAGGAGGTCGACTTCCGCGCCCGCTACGGCGCGGCGGTGCTCGCCGTGCACCGCGCGGGCGAGCGGCTGTCCGAGAAGCTCGGCGAGGTCAGGCTGCGAGCGGGCGACCTCCTGCTCGTGCTCGCCGACCCCGACTTCGGACGCCGGTGGCGCGACCGGCACGACTTCCTCCTGGTGTCGGCCGTCGACGGGGGCACCCCGTTGCGACGCAACCGTGCGCGCGCGGTGGAGCTCATCACGCTCGCGCTCGTCGTGGTCGCCGGCACCGGGATGCTCGACCTGTTGAAGACGTCACTGCTCGCGGCGCTCGCCGTCCTCGCCATCGGCGCGATCACGCCCGGCGAGGCCCGGCGTGCGATCAACTTCGAGATCATCCTGATGATCGCGGCGAGCTTCGGCTTGGGTGCCGCCATGGAGACGAGCGGTCTCGCCGGCGAGATCGGGCAGCTGCTGGTGGACGCGTTCGAGTGGCTCGGCCCGGTCGGTGTGCTCGCCGGCGTGCTCCTCGCAACGATGATCCTCACGGAGCTGCTGTCGAACAACGCGGCCGCCGTGCTCGTCTTCCCGATCGCCATGGCCGCGGCGAACACCGCGGGCCTCAACTTCCGCCCGTTCGCGATCGCGATCCTCATCGGCGCGTCGTGCTCGTTCCTCACCCCGATCGGCTACCAGACCAACCTGCTCGTGTTCGGGATGGGCAACTACAAGTTCCGCGACTTCACCCGGCTCGGGGCACCGCTCACCCTCGCGACGTTCGTGGTGACGCTCGTCGTGATCCCCATCGCGTTCCCGCTGAGCTGACGGCGCGACGCGCGCCGCTACTCGTCGGCGAGGGCGCGGGTGCGCGCCAACCGGGCGAGGGGGTGGGTGAAGTACACACCACCGAGCTCGAT
>BTUT01000563.1:0-2242 GCA_045862935.1 Acidimicrobiia bacterium | reverse complement strand
GGGGCGCCCCCGCCCGCCGCCCGCCCACCCCCCCGCCGCCCCCCCTCGCCCCCCCCCCCCCCCCCCGCGCCGAGGGGCTCCTGCCAAACCTGATCTCTGATGCGCACCGGGTCGCGGCCGTCGGGCACCTCGACGCGCAGCACCTCCGCGCCGGGATCGGCGAGCATCGCCGTGCAGAACGCACCGGGGAACAGTCGCGTGAGATCGAGCACCCGCAGCCTCGACCGCGGTCCGTCGCTCATCGAGTTCGGCTCCTCGCCCGCCGTGCTCTCCGCGCTCGTCGGCCGCGGCACGCTCCCGGCAATCGTCGCTGCGGCCGCCCGACCACTTGTAGCATCCGCTCCGCTGAGTCGTCGGAAGTCGCGATCGTGGAGGAGGTCGGGGCGATGGAGCGCGAGGCGGCACCCCTGGACGACTTCCTCGGTGCGCTCACCGGGGAGCACGACGGCTTCGACCTCGAAGCCCTCCGCGACGAATGGGCCTGACCGTGCTCGACGCCGGCGTGGTGATCGCCGGACCCGCGGCGAGGGACTGGCTTCGCGGGTGACCTCACCGTGATCGGCTGACCGAGCCGTGGACGAGCCCACTCCACTCGACGAAGCCGCGCGGCGCAACGCCGCGGTGTTCTCCGCGGCGGCCGATCACTTCGATGACGAAGCGCTGTCGTTCTTCGCCCGCATCGGGGCGGACGCGGTCGAGCGGCTGGGCTTGCAGCCGGGTGAGCGGGTGCTCGACGTGGCGTGCGGCACCGGCCACGCCACACTCCCCGCGGCCGTCGCCGTCGGTGCCGAGGGACGCGTGGTCGGTGCCGACCTCGCGGAGCCGCTGCTGGCGCTGGCGCGAGCCAAGGCCGCGGGCGCCGGCCTCACACAGGTGCAGCTCGTGCACGGCGACTTCCGTGCGCTCCCCTACCCCGACGGCGCGTTCGACGCGGTGATCTGCGTGTTCGGCATCTTCTTCGTCCCCGACATGGAAGCCGCGACGGCCGAGCTGTGGCGGATGGTCGCGCCGGGTGGGCGCCTCGCGATCACCACGTGGGGCCCCGACCTGTTCCAGCCCGTGCGCGACACGTTCTTCGCCGCGGCACGAGCCGAGCTGCCACCCGACGCGCTCCCTGCCGGGCCAGCGCCCGCGTCGCGGCTCGAGACACCCGACGCGCTGCGCGCGCTGTTCGCCGCGGCGGGCGTGGACGGCGTCGTGGATGCGGTCGCGGTCCCGGGCACCCACCGGCTGCGCGATGCCGACGACTGGTGGACGATCGTCATCGGCAGCGGGATGCGCGGCACCGTCGACGCGCTCCGGCCCGACGCCGCGGCGCGCGTGCGCGCGGCCTGCTCCGCACGCATCGAGGCCGATCGCATCACCGAGCTGCCCACCAACGTCGTGCACGCCGTCGCCCGCCGCTGACGGACGGTTCCGGATCGCAGCGGAACGGCCCGCGCCCCGAAGGCGCGACTGCGAACGGCCGAACCTCGTCCCGCGGTAGCATTCGGCACGCAGCTTCCCCCATCGAGACCGCGCACGGGCGCGGAGGAAGCGCCGATCGACGAACGCACCCGCCGCGAGATGCATCTCGGGCTCGAGGAGAAGCTGGGCGCAACCGTGGCCCACGCAGTCATGGCCCACCTGCCGCCCGTCGGCTGGGCCGACGTCGCGACGAAGCAGGCTCTCGAACGCGAGACCGCATCCATCCGCGCCGGGATGCAGGCCATGGAGGAGCGGCTGATCCTGCGGTTCGAGGCGCAGCTGCACCGCGAGCTCACCACGCTCGTCCTGCGGCTCGTGCCGATCATGCTCGCCATGTTCACGGCGATCGCCGCCGCCACCTTCGCGATCGTCCGGGCGGGCTGAACCGGCTGGATCAGCGGAAGTCACGGGATCGGGGAAGGTCGGCCGGGCCCAACGCGAGTGGCTCGATGCGGCGGGCGAGCAGGTTCACCACGTCGTGGCGGCGCTCCAGCAGCCCGCGCACGCACAACGCGGGTGACGCACGCGCGACCTTGCGGAACCGCTTCCACACGTCCGCGGTGCAGATCACGTTCACGAGGCCGGTCTCGTCCTCCAGGTTGAGGAACACCACGCCCTTGGCGGTCTCGGGCTGCTGGCGGTGGGTGACGACGCCGCCCACCTCCACCACCGAGCGGTCGGGCAGCGTGCGCAGCGCCTCCGCGGTGACCGCGCCGCGCGCGGTGAGCCGGTCGCGCACGAGCTCGGTGGGATGCCGGCTCACCGAGAGCCCGAC
>BTUT01000562.1:0-2258 GCA_045862935.1 Acidimicrobiia bacterium | reverse complement strand
AAATACTTATATCATCAGATCATATCGTACATAACACCACAGACCAAGCAGGACGCAGCTCTAGTCGTCGAGGAGGTCGACCAGTTCCTAGAGCTTGTCGAGGCCTTGCTCGAGCTGAGCCGACTCCAAGCGGGAGCCGACGCGTTGCGCGTGGAACCCGTTCGACTCGGCGAGCTGATCCTCCACGTCGCCCGGAACGCGTCGAGCGACTCGCTCGCCGTCGAGATCGCTCCAACGCTCGACGATGCCCCGGTCCTGGTCGACAAGCGCCGGCTCGAGCGAATCCTCACCAACCTGCTGGTGAACGCGGCCGATCACGCAGGGGGCGCGACGCGCATCATCGCCGAGCGGGACGAGCACCACGTCCGCATCAAGATCGACGACGAGGGACCTGGCATCCGACCCGAGGACCGGGAGCGCGTCTTCGAGCGCTTCGCGCGCGGGCGACGCGCCGGAGATCGAGGCAGTGCGCTCGGGAGCGGCCTCGGTCTGGCGCTCGTCGCCGAGCACGTGAAGCTGCACCAAGGCCGCGTGTGGATCGAGGACCGCATCCCTCCACCCGGTGCCCGCTTCGTCGTCGAGCTCCCCACGGACATCGCATGAACGCCACGCGCCGACGCCTGACCATCATGGCCGTGGTGGCCGCGCTCCTCGTCGCGACGTCGGCCGGGTGCGGAGTGTCGACCCAGGAGAGGCCGCAGAGGATCGACCCCTCCGACGTCCCGTTCGGGCTCCTCCAGTCACGTCGACCCGTGGTCTCGGTGCCCCCCGGCGCGACCGCCGATCTGGTCGTCTACTTCGTGGGCCCCGCAGGCCTCGGGACGGCCCTGAGGGAGCTGCGGGGGATCGGGACGGCGAAGGACGCCCTCGATGCTCTCGCCGCAGGCCCGACCCAGGACGAGGCGCGTGCGGGCCTGCGGAGTGCGCTGGTCCCGCGGTCGATCAGCGACGTCCGGGTCGCCGCCGGACAGGCCACGGTCGATCTCGACCCCGAATTCCTCCAGCTCGGCCGCACCGAGCAGGCGCTCGCCCTCGCGCAGGTCGTCTTCACGCTCACCGGACTGGACGCGATCGACCGGGTGCGCTTCCTCGTCGCCGGCGAATCACTGCCGGTCACCGTCGCCGGGGGGAGGACGACGACCGCACCGATCGGGCGCGACCAGGTCGTGGTGCCGGAGGTTCCGCGAGGAGGCTGAGGGCGCACACGATCGAGACCGGGCGCGCACGAAACCGCAACACGGGTCGTCCATGCTCACCGTGTGTCGGGAAACGGTGATCGCGCCGGCGCAATCGCGCTGCTCGGGAGCCCCGGGGCGGGCAAGGGCACAATCGCCCGGAGGCTCGAGCGAACCTGCGGGGTGACGCACCTCGACCTGGGTCACCTCCTCCGGGTCCGCGCCGTTCGGCCCGATCTCGTCGGACGCCGGATCGTCCGGGCTCAGACCCGGGGCGACATGGTGCCGAAGGAAGTCGTGTTCCAGGTGCTGTTCGAGCACCTGGACCGACTCGACCCCGCGCGCACCCTCGTGCTCGACGGCTTCCCGAGGACCACCGCCCAGCTCGCCGCCACCGACGACGGCCGGGTTCCGATCAGGATCGAGCGCGCGATCTGGCTCGACGTCCCGCGTGAGGTGGCCCAGGAGAGGCTCCGACGCCGAGCGGCCCACGCGCCCCGCAACGACGACGGCGACGCGATCGCGCGGCAGCGATTCGCGTTGATGAGCGACACGGTCGACGCCGTTCGTCGAGCCTTCGCAGCTCGCGGCCTGCTGGAGACCGTCGATGCGACCCGGACGCCTGACGACGTGCTCGCCGACGTCGTCGAGCTGATCACCCCTCTCACCTTGCGCTGCTGATCTCCCGGGCCGCCGCTTCGGCGAGAGGCGCGCGACGTCGGCGCCCGGTGGCTCCGAGGGACGAGGCGCTCGCGCGCAACGGTCATCGCGCTCCCGCCGTCGCGAACTCGGGTGTCCGTGGAATTGCCGGGAGTCGTGGAGCCGGACGTGAGCGAGGCCGATCCGATTTGCGGAGACCTGCTGGAGGCGGTGGCGGGAATTGAACCCGCGTCCAGGGTTTTGCAGTGGATCAGCAACCGTCCGGCGAGTGCACTCGAATCGCGTTGTGCCTGGTCAGGACCATGTTCTGCCCCTCCGATCATCGCGCGTGACAGCGCGTATCGCCACGTTTGATTCGCAATGATTCGCCCGGGTTCCGCAGCTTGTGGTGACACGGGCGCCTGGAAGTGGGGGTTGACCTGG
>BTUT01000561.1:0-2262 GCA_045862935.1 Acidimicrobiia bacterium | reverse complement strand
GTGTGATCGCCGACTTCGACATGTGCGAGAAGATGCTGCGCTACTTCATCCAGCGGGTGCACCAGCGCCGCTGGGCGAAGCCCCGCATGGTGATCTGCATCCCGTCGGGGGTGACCGGAGTCGAGCGTCGTGCGGTCCAGGAGGCGGCCGAGTTCGCGGGTGCGCGCAAGCCCGCGCTGGTGATCGAGGAGCCGATGGCCGCGGCGATCGGCGCCGGGCTCCCCGTGCACGAGCCGGCGGGGAACATGATCGTCGACATCGGTGGCGGCACCACCGAGGTCGCGGTCATCTCGCTCGGCGGCATCGTCGCGAGCGAGTCGAGCCGGATCGCCGGCGACGAGTTCGACCAGGCGATCCTCGCGTTCATGAAGCGTGAGTACTCCCTCGCGCTCGGTGAGCGCACCGCGGAGGAGGTCAAGACCAAGCTCGCGACGGCCTACCCGCTCGAAGAGGAGCTCTACGCCGAGATCCGGGGTCGCGACCTCGTCACCGGACTCCCCAAGACGGTCGTCGTGTCCACCGGGGAGATCCGGGAGGCGGTGGAGGAGCCCGTCGCCGCGATCGTCGACGCGGTGAAGGTCACGCTCGACAAGACGCCACCGGAGCTCGCGGCGGACATCATGGAGCGCGGCATCGTGCTCGCGGGTGGCGGGGCGTTGCTGCTCGGTCTCGACCGGGTGATCCAGGCCGAGACGGGCATGCCCGTCCGGGTCGCGAAGAACCCTCTCTATTCGGTGGTGCTCGGGTCCGGCTACTGCCTCGAGCAGTTCGACGTGCTCCGGCAGGTGCTGATCAGCAGCCCGAGCGACTGACCGAGCGCGGGAGGCGCTCATGGTCGTCTACCGGCAGGAGTCGCGGCGCCGTCCGATCCTGGCGCTCATCGTGGTGACCTGCCTCGCGCTGATCACCCTCGACCGGACCGGCAACGGTGTCGTGGCGACGGTGCGCCACTCCGCGCGCGACCTGATGGCGCCGGTCCAGGGGCTCGTGGACGACGCGTTCGAGCCGGTCACCGACGTGTTCGACGGCGTGACGAAGGTGGACTCGCTGGAGGAGGAGAACGCGAAGCTCCGAGCCCGGATCTCCGAGCTCGAGGGCACGCTCAGTCGCGAGCGCGGGGTCACCGAGGAGTACGACCAGCTCTCCCGCCTCCTCGACATCCCCAACATCGAGGACGTCACCGGCGTGGTGGCTCGTGTGATCGGCGGGCCCGCCGGCAACTTCGAGCGCACGCTCACCCTCAACAAGGGAACCGATCAGGGCATCGTGACCGGCATGCCGATCGTCGCCGGGGACGGGCTCGTGGGCAAGGTGACGGACGCGTCGCGCACTCGCGCCACCGTGACGCTCATCGACAACGCCGGCCTCGGCGTCGGGGTGCGCACCGAGAAGAGCCGCGAGCAGGCGGTGACCCAGGGTCGCTCCGGAGACCGTCTCCTGCGCCTGGGGTTCATCGGGAACCCGCGTGCGCCGATCGAGGAGGGCGAGCTGGTGTTCACCGCGGGAGTGGACGGTGCCGCGTACCCGCCCGACGTCCCCGTCGCTCGCGTCGTGAAGATCGACCGCCAGCGCGGGGATCTCGATCCCGACGTGTTCGTCGAGCCGCTCGTGGACCTCGACCGCCTGGTGTTCGTGAAGGCCCTGCGTTGGCCGCCGCGCGCTGCGGGTGACTGACTCGACCTCGAGCGCGTGATGCGCTGGATCCGGCCGTTCCTGCTGATCGTCTCGCTGGTGGTGCTCCAGACGGCGCTGTTCCCCAGCCTCCGGATCCTCGGCGCCGCGCCCGACCTGCTCCTCGTGGCCACGATCGCGGTGGCGTACGAGCGCGGCGCCGAGACCGGCGCGGTGTTCGGGTTCGCGGCCGGCCTCGCGATCGACTGCTTCCTCTCGTCCCCGTTCGGGGTCTCGGCCCTCACCTTCGCGCTCGTGGGCTACGGGGTCGGGGTCTTCCAGAGCGGGCTCGTTCGCTCGTCCCGGTGGATGACCCCGACGCTCGCGGGTGTGGGGGGCTTCGTGGGCGGATGCCTCTGGGTGGGCATCGCCGCGCTCGCCGGGCAGGAGGATCTCTTCGTCGTGTCGACCTTCCGGATCATCGTGGTCGCGGCGCTCTACGACGCGGTGGTCTCGTTCGTCGTCTTCCCGTTCGCCCGGTGGGCCGTGGGCGACCACGACCTCGCCCATCGCTGAGCGCTCGGAGCCGAGTCTCGGGCGCGAACCCCCAGGTCAGCGGCTCGCGCGCGCGTCGGGCGGGCGGCACCGGCC
>BTUT01000560.1:0-2267 GCA_045862935.1 Acidimicrobiia bacterium | reverse complement strand
AACGCCCCGCTGTTGGCCGTGAGGCCGAGCACCTCGCTCGTGGCCGTGAGCCGGTAGCCGACGCCGGGGAGGTTCACCGAGCAGAGCGCGAACACCGCCAGCAGGTCGTCCGCCGGGTCGAGGGGGTTGGCGTAGCAGGTCAGCACCGCGCCGGAGGTGCCGGTGTCCGGGGTGACGTGCAGCTCGATCGGGCCGTTGAAGGTGACGTTGCGGTTGTTCGCGTCCCGCACGGCGACGACCGGCTGCCTGGGCAGCGGGTCACCGGCGGTGCCGTCGCCGGGCTGGACCACGAAGGCCAGGTGCAGGATCGCGATCGTGAAGGGCAGGCTGTCGACGTCGGCGAGCGCGGGAGCACCCGACGACGCGCGGAACCGGTAGCCCGCACCCGCCAGGCTGATCGTGCACCCGGTGAACGTGGCCACCCCGTCGGCCGCGGCCACCGGAGCGGTGCAGCCGCCGAGCACCCCCGCCGCCGGCGGGCTCGGCGCGATGGCGACGCTGATGTTGCCGGCCTGGTTGGAGACGATCCGGCCCGCGCTGTCGACGTACGCGACCTCGAAGTCGGCGAGCACGTCGGTCGGCGCCCCGCTGCTGGGCTGGACGACGAAGGCGAGCGCGGTGGCCGGGGCGTTCAACGAGACGTCGAACGGATCGCTGGTGGCCGCGGTGAGCGCCGGGTTGCTCGTTGCGACGAGCGTGTAGCCCGTGCCGGCGACGCTGATCTGGCAGCCGGTGAACACGGCGTCGCCGGCGCTGGTCGTCTCCTCCTCGTCCGGGGTGCAGGTCAACGCGCCGCCGCCGGGGTTCGTCCCCGCGTCCTGGATCGCGAGCGTCACGTCGTAGGCGTTGGTGTTCACGGTGTTGCCGAACTCGTCCTGCACCGAGACCACGGGCTGCGTCGTGAGGTCGACGCCCGCAGTGCCGTAGCCGGGCTGGGTGGTGAACGCGAGCTGGCTGGGCGCGGCCGGATCGATGGTGACCGGACCGCTCACCGCGGCGATCCCGTCGGTCGGGTCCTCGGCGGTGAGCGTGAAGGTGCCCGCCCGGTTGATCGAGCAACCCGCGAAGGTGGCGACGCCCGCGACCGCGGCGACCGGGTTCGCCGTGCACGTGAGAGTCGCGCCCTCCTCGCCGGGGTCGATGCTGCCCGGCGAGATGTGCAGGAAGATCTGGGACGTGCTCGCGGCGACGGTGGCATTCGCGATGTCGCGGATCGCGACCTTCGGCTGGTCGGTGCCCGTCCACGGGTCACCGGCGGTCTGGCTGCCGGCCGGGATCTGCGTGAAGGTGAGGTGGTCGGGGGGACCGACCGCACCGGCGGTCGTGGAGCCGACGGTCACGAGCGCGGTCGCTGCCGCGAGCGCCACGACGACCGCCACGGCCGCGAACCGAGAACCGAGCCGAGCGCGAATCACGCCGGTCATGGAGCCCCTCCCTCGCCATCTGCCACGTACGCCCCATTGGCATCGGCAGATGACCCCACTTCATTGAGGTCGGGTTTCGGGCAAAGTGCAAAGACCCGTCACCCGAGGGGCCGCCGGGTCGCTGGCCGTGGTGGCCGATCAGGTGGGAGGCGCGACCGGCCCGGCGACCGGCCCGGCGGCGGGCTCGCCGACCGGCTCGGCGGCGGGCTCGCCCGGGGCCTCACCTGCGGGGTCCCCGGAGGCCTCTCCCGCGGACGCTGCGGCGGTCTGACCCACGGCGTCTGCGCTGGCCTCGGCCGCGGCTGCCTTCGCGGCGGCCAGGTCGGCGCGGGTCGGGAAGGGCCTCCGCTCCGGCGGCACCGACTCCAGCATGGCGTCGATCAGGCGCTCGATCGCCTCGTCCCAGTCGGTCTCCTCGCCGGGCTTCACGATCACGACGGGCTTGCGGCTGCGCGGCGGCATCGACCGAGGATACCGAGGGAGCGGGGTCGACCCGGCGGGTGATCGGGTAGGCGGGTGATCGGGTCGGACGCCGTCAGCGCCCCAGGGCGCTGCCCACCGCGCCGATCACGCGGTCGAGGTCCTCGGGCGTCAGCCGGGGGTGCACCGGGAGGGAGAGCACCTCGCCCACCGCGCGCGCGGCCTCGGGGGTGGGATCGACGATGACGTCGGGCCGGCCGCGGTAGCAGTCGTAGTCGTGGACCAGGCGCGGGTAGTACACCCCGCACCCGATGCCCTCGGCCGCGAGGTGCGCGACGACCTCGTCACGGGTGCGTGGCGCGTCCGGCCCGACGCGCACCGTGTACTGGTGGAACACGTGGGTCCGCCCCGCGGCCCGCGCGG
>BTUT01000559.1:0-2276 GCA_045862935.1 Acidimicrobiia bacterium | reverse complement strand
GAGAGCCTGCTGGGCAAGCGCTCCGCCGTCCGCTGGTCGGCCGACTTCATCGACGAGGCAGAACTCGACGAGGAGCTCGCGGCCCAGACCGAGGACTTCTCCGCACTGACCGACATTTCCGACCCCGACCTTCTCGACAAGGAGACGATTCGTGAACCCTGAGACCCTGTTCATCGACGGTGAATGGGTCGGCGCGTCCGACGGCGGCACGCGTGAGATCCGCTGCCCCGCCGACGGCAGCCTGGTGGCCTCCGTCAGCGAGGCCACCTCCGACGACACGGTCCGCGCCATCGGCGCCGCCCGCGCGGCCTTCGACGACCGCCGCTGGGCGTCGGTGCCCGCGCCGGAGCGCTGCGAGCTGGTCCGCAAGGTCGCGGCCACCATCCGCGACCGCAAGGAGGAGTGGGCGCGCGCCGAAGCCCTGGACACCGGCAAGCGGATCGTCGAGGCCCGCCTTGACATGGACGACATCGCGAACTGCTTCGACTACTTCGCGAACATCGGTGCGCAGGACGCCGGCCGCCTGGTCGACGCCGGGTCCGCCGAGGTCGTCAGCCGCATCCAGTACGAGCCGGTCGGCGTCTGCGGGCTCATCACGCCGTGGAACTACCCGCTGCTGCAGGCCGCGTGGAAGATCGCCCCCGCTCTCGTCGCCGGGTGCTCGTTCGTCCTCAAGCCCGCCGAGCTGACCCCGCACACCGCGATCATGACCGTCGCGCTGCTGCAGGAACTCGGGCTGCCAGACGGCGTCGCCAACCTGGTCACCGGTGCAGGTGCCACCGCGGGCGCTCCGCTGTCGTCGCACCCCGACGTGGACCTGGTGTCGTTCACCGGAGGACTCGTCACCGGCCGCGTCATCGCCGCCGGCGCCGCGCCCACCGTCAAGAAGGTCGCACTGGAGCTCGGCGGCAAGAATCCGAACGTGATCTTCGCCGACGCCGACTTCGACGCGGCCGTCGACAACGCGCTCAACGCAGCCTTCGTCCACTCCGGTCAGGTCTGCTCGGCCGGCGCACGCCTCGTCGTGCAGGACACCATCGCCGAGAAGTTCGTCGACGCCCTCGTCGAGCGCGCGCAGCACATCGTGCTCGGCGGACCGTTCGACGACGCCGCGGAGACCGGACCGCTGATCTCGGCAGCCCACCGCGACAAGGTCCACGCGTACGTGCAGGCCGGTGTCGCCGAGGGTGCGCGCGTGCGCTGCGGCGGTCAGTTCGCGACCGGGACATCGGGGGCGTCGGACCTCGACGCCGGCTTCTACTACCTGCCGACCGTCATCGACAACGTCCGGCAGGGCATGTCCGTCGTGGTCGACGAGGCCTTCGGTCCCGTCGTCACCGTCGAGACCTTCACCGACGAGGACGATGCCGTCCGCATCGCCAACGACACCATCTACGGTCTCGCCGGCGCCGTCTGGACGCAGGACGCGGGCAAGGCGCAGCGCATCGCCAACCGCCTCCGCCACGGCACCATCTGGATCAACGACTTCCACCCCTACCTGCCGCAGGCGGAGTGGGGCGGATTCGGGCAGTCGGGCGTCGGTCGCGAACTCGGTCCGACCGGGCTCGACGAGTACCGGGAAGCCAAGCACGTCTATCAGAACATCGCGCCGGCGGTCACCGGATGGTTCGCCGACCGCACGCAGAACTAGGCAGAAGAAGCACCGGAGAGGATATGAGTACAGTGGCGCAGGCACAGGTCAGGGAGTTCGACTACGTCGTCGTCGGAGGCGGTTCCGGAGGATGCGCGGCCGCTGCGCGATTGTCGGAGGATCCGTCGGTCAGCGTCGCGTTGATCGAGGCCGGACCCGACGACCGCGGGATCCCCGAGGTGCTGCAGCTCAACCGGTGGATGGAACTGCTGGAGTCCGGCTACGACTGGGACTACCCGATCGAGCCGCAGGCCAACGGCAACTCGTTCATGCGCCACGCGCGCGCCAAGGTGCTCGGCGGCTGCTCGTCGCACAATTCGTGCATCGCGTTCTGGCCGCCCGCCGAGGACATGAACTCGTGGGAGAGCAAGTAGGGCGCCACCGGCTGGAACGCCGCCTCCCTCTGGCCGGTCCTGAAGCGACTGGAGACCAACGAGGACGCCGGCCCCGACGCCCCGCACCACGGTGACAGCGGCCCGGTGAACCTGATGAACGTGCCGCCCAACGATCCGTGCGGCGTCGCCCTCCTGAAGGCGGCGAGCGAGTTCGGCATCCCCACCGTCAGGTTCAACGCCGGCACCACGGTGACGTCGCGGAAGGTCGCGACGGCCCCGATCTCGTTGCG
>BTUT01000558.1:0-2276 GCA_045862935.1 Acidimicrobiia bacterium | reverse complement strand
GGTGCCGAGCACGCCGGCGAACGAGGCTCGCGTCTTGCCGATCCGATCCCGGAGCCGAACGGGAGCCGGCGGCGCGGGAGGCGCTACCTCGCCTTCGGCTTCGGCTTCGGCTTCGGCGGGGACCTCGACCGGTGGCGCGGTGTCCGGCGGGGCCGGGCGTGGCGGTGCCGCCACGGGACGCCCCGGGCGCGACGGTGCTGGGCGCGTCGGCGCCGGGCCACGAGCGGAGGGCGGCGCGGCTCGCTCCTCGCGGCGACGCACGAGGCGCGGGAGCAGGATCAGGAAGGCTGCGAGAGCGAAGATCCCGACGAGGACGACGAGGGCGAGGGTGTCCGACACGGAGCCGAGAGGTTACCGGTCGGGGTCGTCGGGATCCTCGCCCTCGGGACCGCCCGCGTCACCCGGGGCCTCGCGCTGGGACCGGTTGCCGACCACGCGGATCTCGCCGTTCCCGATGTACCAGGAGACGCCCTCGGCGTCGCGCACGCGCGTCATGCGCAGGCTCACCCACTCGACCGTGCCCTTCACGGCTCCGATCTCGATCTCGTCGCCGACGCCGTACTGGTCCTCCAGCACCACGTACAACCCCGCGAGGTAGTCGCGCACCATGGTCTGGGCACCGAAGCCGAGGGCGATCCCGGCCACGCCGGCTCCGGCGATGATCGGCGCGATGTCGATCCCGAGCTCCCCGAGGATCACGAGCACCGCGAGCGACCACACCACGATCGACACCACGTTGCGCAGCACCGAGCTCACCGTCGCCGCGCGCTGCGCACGGCGCAGCCGGGCCTGCTCGGACATCGGGATGCGCGCCGTGGCGGCGAGCACCGACAGCGAGCCCTGGTCGCGGATGCGCATCACCATGCGCTCCACGATCCGGCGGAGGATCAAGGTGATCAGCCACGCGACGATGACCACCAAGACGATTCCCAGGGGGGTCGCGAGCGCGTCGGTCACCTCTGCCGCCCGCTCGCTCCCTGTCACCCGGTAGACCTGGGTGCAGAGCCAGTTCTGGTCACCGGGCGCGCCGCAGGCCGCGATCTGCTCGGCGTTGGAGGAAGCGGCGAGCACCACGGTGCCGAGCACGACTACACCGGCGCGAAGACGTCGTGGGCCCGCTGGCTCACGACCCGCGACGAGCCGCCCGGCGGCATCGACACGCCGTAGAGGATGTCCGCGGCCTCCATCGTCCGCTTCTGGTGCGACACGACCACGAGCTGTGCCTCGTCACGGAACTCGTGCACCAGATCGAGGAAGCGGTGCAGGTTCACGTCGTCGAGCGCCGCTTCGACCTCGTCGAGGAGGTAGAAGGGCGACGGTCGCGCGCGGAACACCGCGAACAGGTAGGCGAGCGCGGTGAGCGACCGCTCACCGCCCGAGAGCAACGAGAGACGCCGCACGTTCTTCCCCGACGGTCGCGCCTCGATGTCCACGCCGGTGTCGAGCAGGTCATCGGGATCGACGAGGGTGAGCCGCCCCGATCCGCCGGGGAACAGCGTGGTGAACAAGCCCGCGAAGTGCTCGGCGACGTCGTGGAACGCCTGCTCGAACACGGCGACGATCTCGCGATCCACGGCGCGGATGACTCGCGAGAGCTCGCGTCGCGTGCTCTTCACGTCATCGAGCTGCTCCTGGAGGAACCGGTGCCGCTCCTCGAGCGCGGTGTACTCCTCGAGCGCCAGCGGGTTGATCGGGCCCATGAGCCGCAGGTCGCGCTCCAGCTCGCGTGCGCGCCCCGCGAGCGTCGTGCCGTCGGGGACCGGCGGCGCGGGTGCATCGAGCGCTACGTGCGGCTCGACGTCGAACTCGGCGCGCAGGGACTGCACCACGTTCTCGAGCCGGAGCTTGGCCTCGGCGTCGTCGAGCTCGGTGCGCGTCATTCGCTCGCGCGCTCCGTTGAGCCGGCGTTCGAGCTCGCCCCGTTCGCTTCGCAGCGCGTCGAGCTGCTCAGCCGATGCGCGAGCGGCCTCGGCGTGCCGCCGACGCTCGACCCTCAGCTGCTCGTGCACCGCGTCGACGCGCGAGCGCAGCGCCAGCAGACGCTCCTCGAACGCGCGGTACGCCTCGTCGCGGGTCAACAGGCTGAGCCGGTGACGCTCGGCGGCCGCCTGGGCCTCGGGATCGCGTGCGGCGAGACGGGTCTCGACCTCCTCCAGGCGCCGCGCGAGCACGGAGCGGCGCTCCTCGGTCGTCGCGCGCGGGGGCGCGCGCGCACCCGCCCCGGCGCGGGGCGCGCGCGCGGGCGCGCCCCCCCCCGCGGGGGGGGCCCCCCCCCC
>BTUT01000557.1:0-2291 GCA_045862935.1 Acidimicrobiia bacterium | reverse complement strand
CCCCATCGTCATCGGGCAGGCGGCCGAATTCGACTATTCCGGGACGCAGGCGGCGCGCGCGCTGCGAGAGGAGGGTTACGAGGTCGTCCTCGTGAACTCCAACCCGGCGACGATCATGACCGACCCCGAGGTCGCCGACCACACCTACATCGAGCCGGTGACCCCGGAGTTCGTCGAACTCGTGATCGCGAAGGAGCGGCCGGACGCCCTCCTGCCGACGATGGGGGGGCAGACGGCGCTCAACGTCGCCATGAAGCTCTCGGAGCGCGGCGTGCTGGCGAAGTACGGCGTCGAGCTGATCGGGGCCAAGGCCCGGGCGATCAAGATGGCGGAGGATCGCCAGGAGTTTGCCGAGGCGATGAAGCGCATCGGGCTCCAGGTGCCGCAGGGGCGGATCGCGACCACCTGGGACGAAGCGGTCGAGATCGCGGAATTCACCGGCTTCCCGGCCATCATCCGCCCGGCGTTCACGTTGGGCGGGTCCGGGGGCGGCATTGCCTACAACCGCGAGGAGTACGAGCAGATCTGCCGGCGCGGGCTCGCCGAGTCGCCGGTGAGCCAGGTGCTCATCGAGCGCTCGCTCCTGGGGTGGAAGGAGTTCGAGCTCGAGGTGATGCGCGACCACGCCGACAACGTGGTCATCGTCTGCTCCATCGAGAACTTCGACCCGATGGGGGTGCACACCGGCGACTCGATCACCGTGGCGCCGGCCATGACCCTCACCGACCGCGAGTACCAGGTCATGCGCGATGCGGCGGTGGCGGTGATCCGCGAGATCGGGGTCGAGGCCGGCGGGTGCAACATCCAGTTCGCCATCGATCCCCGGAACGGCGAGATGGTCGTGATCGAGATGAACCCGCGCGTGTCGCGGTCCTCGGCGCTCGCCTCCAAGGCCACCGGCTTCCCGATCGCCAAGATCGGCACCAAGCTCGCCGTCGGCTACACGCTCGACGAGATCCCGAACGACATCACCAGGACGACGCCGGCCTCGTTCGAGCCGGTGCTCGACTACGTCGTGGTGAAGTGCCCGCGCTTCGCCTTCGAGAAGTTCGCCCGCGCCAACCCCTACCTGACGACGCAGATGAAGTCGGTGGGCGAGGCGATGGCGATCGGGCGCACGTTCAAGGAGGCCTTCCAGAAGGGGCTGCGCGCGCTGGAGACCGGGCGCGCCGGGTGGACCGTGGGGGCGCGGGCCGCCGACGACCGGCTCCCCGACGACTCGCTCGAGGCGCTGCGCGGGGCGTTAGGCAAGCCGTCGCCCGAGCGCATCTTCGAGGTCAAGCGGGCGATCCTCGCCGGTTTCACCACCGAGCAGCTGTACGAACTGACGGCCATCGACCCCTGGTTCCTCGAGCAGCTGCGCGAGCTGGTCGAGGCGGAGCGCCGCTTCGCCGCGGCCGGCACCGTCGGCTCCGGGGAGATCCGCGAGATGAAGCGGATGGGCTTCTCCGATCGGCAGCTCGCCGAACTGCGCGGTGAGGGCGAACAGGTGATGCGCGAGCGCCGCTGGGCGCTCGGGATCCACCCGGCCTACAAGATGGTGGACACCTGCGCCGGCGAGTTCCCCTCGGCCACGCCCTACCTGTACTCGTCGTACGACGACGAGAGCGAGAGCGAGCGGACGGGGCGGAAGTCGGTCGTCATCCTCGGGAGCGGCCCCAATCGCATCGGGCAAGGGGTGGAGTTCGACTACATGTGCGTCCGTGCCGTGCTCGCCCTGCGCGAGCGCGGCTACGAGGCCATCATGATCAACTCCAACCCGGAGACCGTCTCGACCGACTACGACACCGCCGACAAGCTCTATTTCGAGCCCCTCACGTTGGAGGACGTGCTCGAGGTCGTGCGTCGCGAGCAGCCCATCGGCGTGATCGTGCAGCTCGGCGGGCAGACGCCGCTCAAGCTCACCAAGGGGCTCGAGGCGGCCGGGGTCCGGATCCTCGGCACCAGCCCGGATGCCATCGACGTCGCCGAGGACCGCAAGCGCTTCGAGGCGGTGGCGCGCGAGCTCGGCGTGCAACAGCCGGAGGCCGGGACGGCGACGAGCGTCGACGACGCGGTCGACATCGCCGACCGCATCGGCTACCCGGTCCTCGTCCGCCCGTCGTACGTGCTCGGCGGACGCGCCATGCAGATCGTGTACGACGAGCCGTCGATGCGCGAGTACTTCGAGACGGCCGCCCGCGTCAGCGAGGAGCGGCCGGTCCTCATCGACCGTTTCCTCGAGGATGCCTTCGAGGCCGACGTCGACGCGGTCAGCGACGGGACGACGGTCGTGATCGGCGGCGTGATGC
>BTUT01000556.1:0-2293 GCA_045862935.1 Acidimicrobiia bacterium | reverse complement strand
ATCTCGTACTTCGCACCCTTGACGAGCGTCATCTTGCCGAAGCGATGACGCTCGCTCCGCGGCCCCTTCTCGCGGTGCTTCTCGGGCAGCCACGTCTGCCAGACGTGGGCGGGCTCGACGACGTGGTCGTCGACGCTGATGATCTTCGGGATCTCTCGTGCCATGACGTCACGCTACCCCGAACCCGCGTCCCCCGAACTCTCCACCGGCATCCCGGTCCGGGGGAACCGGTCGAGCCGCCGCAGCGCCGGGAACCCGAACCACCACCCGATCGCCACCACGACCGAACCCACCCCACCGAGCACGACCGCGATCGCGGGGCCGAGGACCTGGCCGGTCACGCCCGACTCGAACGCGCCGAGCTCGTTGGATGCGCCGATGAGCACCATCTCGACCGCGAGCACGCGCCCGCGCATCTCGTCGGGCGTGATGAGGGGCACGAGCGTCGCCCGGATGAAGACGCTGATCGCGTCGGCCGCGGAGAGCAGCGCGAGCGCGAGGAACGCGACCGCGAAGCTCGTCGTGACCCCGAGCACCACGGTGCCCACGCCGAACACGCCCACTGCGAGCAGCAGCACCACCCCGATCCTCCGCTGCACGGGACGGATCGCGAGCCCGAGGGTCATGAGCGCCGCACCGATCCCGACCGCGGCCCGCAGCCAGCCGAGGCCGACCGCCCCCACCCCCAGGCGCTCCTCCGCGATGGCGGGGAGCAGCGCGATCGCGCCCCCGAACAGCACCGCCATGAGATCGAGGGTGATCGCGCCGAGCAGCACCGGCTCGCGTCGGATGAACCGGAACCCCTCGGCGGCCTCCCGGATGCGCTCCCCGATCGACTGCGGGGCAGCGCCGCTCGACGCGTCGACCTCGATCTCCTGCGCTTCGAGCTCCGCGGGCTCGATGGCATCGAGGGGCTCGGCCATCGCGGCGACGATCCGGGCGCGCTTCGTCTCGCGCGCGCGCACGTGCTCCGCGTAGCGCACGGTGGTGATCCCGAAGGCCGCGACCACGAAGAGCCCGGTCACGACCATGAACGGCAGCGCGGGCTCCACCGCGTAGAGCACCCCGCCGAGCACGGGACCGATGATCGCCGCGACCTGCCACGTGGCCGAGTAGCGCACGGTCAACCAGGGCAGGTGGGCGTAGGGCACCAGATCCGCGGGCATCGACCGCACCGCGGGCGCCGCGAACGCGCGCGCGATCCCGAACCACAAGACGATGAGGAAGATGGGCGTGGCCGACGTGGGGTCGGTCGTGGCGTACCACGTGAGGGTCGCCGCGGCGCCGGCTTCGAGCACCAGCGCGACCGACGCGACCCGGCGCCGGTCGAGTCGATCCGCGACCGAGCCGCTCACGAGCACGAGGAGCAGCGCCGGGAGGAACTCGATGAGGCCGAGGATGCCGAGCGAGAGCTCGCGGCCGGTGAGGTCCCACACCTGCTTGCCGAGCACGGTGGTGAGCGCGAGAGCGCCGGTCGACGAGCACGCCTGCGCGGACAGGAACCGCCACACCGACCCCCGCCGCGCGAGGAACTCGGTGCGCTCCCCCGTCTCCATCACCGCACCGTATTGCCAAGAGCCCGGGCATGCGGGACACTGGTGGCTGGGCAGGGCTGCGCGGGGGGAGCGCATGAGAGTCCGGGCCCCTGGGAGAGCGAGGGTGGGCGGCATCTTCGCCGCCTCCGTGCTCGCGCCAACGCTGCTCGCGGTCGGCATCCTCACCCTTGCCGCCGCGCTGGCACTCGGCGCCCCGGCCGCGTTCGGTGGCAACGACGCGCCGCTCTCGGGACCGCCCGCGCTGCGCGACACCCTCGCGGCGGCGGCCCCCGACAACGTCGACATCACCGGCGACCCAACCCGAGTCACGGGGACCCGACCGCCCGAGGACTACCGCAGCGGTCAACCCGCGACGGGGCTCGCCCCGGCCGCCGACACGCTGTTCGCCGAGCTCGCGCTCGTCGACGCTCGCGAGATCCAGCCGGTCCTGGAACGCGTGAACCAGGCGGGCTGCGGTGGACGACGCGGCTACCTCCAGTACCTGTGCCCGAGCGGCGACCCTCCCGACGCCTCCACGCTGGGCCAGGACGTGCTCGTCGTCCACCTGGCGGTCAACGGCCCCCTCACGTCGGCACCGACCTCCGGGGGCATGCCGGCCTTCGCGCTCATCACGCAGAACGCGGGAGCCCCCCAGGCACCGCTGTCCGGCTCGCTCACCGGCGGGAGCGACGCCTACCGCACGGTGTTCAACTCACCCTCCGCTCCGGGTCAGCCGCTCTACCAGTTCTGGAGCTTCC
>BTUT01000555.1:0-2296 GCA_045862935.1 Acidimicrobiia bacterium | reverse complement strand
GCGCCGGATCGCTGCTGCCCGACACCTCGAGCAGGAATGCCAGGGTGGCTCCCGGGGTGAAGCCCTGGGCGGCGCCGTTGAAGAACATCGTGTCCTGCAACGTCAGCCCGGTGGCGAGCGAGCCGCTGGCGCCACCGACCAGCGTGGGTGACCCCGTGGGCCCTCCGGCGCCGAACGTGAAGTCGCGCAGCACGACCGTCGTATTGGCCGCGCCGTCGCCGTCGACCAACTGGAAATCCAACGCGAAGCTGCCCGCGCCGACCAGCGCCGACGTGTCGAGCGTGATGGTGAAGGAGGCGGCCCGGGCCGGCGTGACGCCGCCGGCCAGCAGGCCGCAGAGGGTGATCAGCAGAACGACTGGTGCTCGCATGGTCTCAGGCTCCTCTAGCGCGACGTGCCCCCGAGCACCCGCGTGGTGTAGGTGATGGGGAGGTTCTGGGTGGTGGTGAACGCCAGGTTCACGATGGTGACCCTCACACCAGGACCCCATGGGATGTCGCTGCGGATCGGGAACACGATGTACGGCGACCCTGCCGGCGTGGCGCACGAGGTGACCCCGCTGGCGTTGACCATCGTCACGTGGGCCCCCAGTCCGTCCAGGGCCACCGCCACGTGCACCGGCGCCGGGATCGCGGTGTTCGTGGTGTTGGTGAGCGTGATCGCCTGCTCGAACCGCTGCCGCATCCACACGTAGCGCATGGGGCCCCTCGTCACGGTGAGGATGCCGCTCAGGTCGGTCGCGCAGGAGGGCGGGGGCGGCACGTCGTCGTTCACGATCGTGCCGGTCGCAAGGCGCAGCGACGCGTCGCCGAGCGTGGCGCCCGTCGCCGAGAGCAGTTCCAGCACGAAGGTCTCGTCGGGCTCGACGGCGCCGTCCTGGGCGCTCGCCACCCCCACCACCACGTGTCCCACGCCCGGGTTGAAGGTGAGGCTGTAGGTGCCGAACCCCGTGCCGAGGTCGGCGAAGCCGCCGGAAACCGACGTGCCCCGCACGAGGCCGATGTCGTCGGTCGTGGCCGTGCCGCCCCGGACCGCGAAGGTGACCGTCGAGGCCACCGCGAGGTTGCCGGTGCGCGTGATCTGGATCTGGTGCAGGCCGCCTTCCGCGAGTCCACCGGCGTTGGTCGACTGGAATGCGACCACCGGCAGCACGTCGTCGTTCAGGATCGTGCCGGTCGCAAGGCGCAGGGACGCGTCGCCGAGCGTGGCGCCCGTCGCCGAGAGCAGTTCCACGACGAAGGTCTCGTCGGGCTCGACTGCGCTGTCCTGGGCACTCGCCACCGCCAGCAGCACGTAGTCCACGCCCGGGTTGAAGGTGAGGGTGTAGGTGCCGAACCCCGTGCCGAGCGTGGCGAAGCCGCCGTTGACGTGGTCGGTCCCGCGCACCAGGCCGATGTCGTCGGTCGTGGCCGTGCCGCCCCGGATCGCGAAGGTAACCGTCGTGGCCGCCGACAGGTCGCCGGTGCGCCTGATGTGGATCTGGTGGAACCCACCTTCCTCAATCGCACCGGCGTTCGTCGACTGGAGTGCGACCACCGTCGTGGGCGGCGGCGGGGCGACCGCGCGGTAACTGGACAGAAGGGAGTAGAACGTCGGGCCTTCGGCGCCTTCGTCGACGCTCCAGTAGTAGCGACCGGCCTCCACCGGCACGTCGACGAGCGCACTGGACCAGACCGGCCCCGGGTAGGTGGGGTAGCCACTGTAGCTGCCGAGCAGGCTGCCGGTCGTCCCCTGGACGAAGGCGAGCTCGCTGGGGTCGGTGACGCGCTGTCCCGTGGGCGCCCGGTAGAGCCGCACGCCGAGCGGGCGGGTGCTGGCGCCCCGGGTGGCCTGCTCGGAGAACGCGCGGAACGTCCACAGGCCTGGCCGGTCGAAACTGGCGGTGAACCACATGTTCGGCGGCCCACCGGGCTGGTCGGCCGTCAAGTGGAAGGTGTCGCCGTCGCCGAACCAGGTGAACCCGTCGGTCCACGGCCGGCCGGTGCCGTCGGGGTTGTCGGCCCCGGTGATGCTATAGGCGTTGAGGATCGAGTCCTGCTCGTTCGGCGCCTGGTACAGCTCGAGGGTGAAGGGACCGTCGGTCCACACCGGGGTCCCGACGCCGCCGGTATCCGTCGCCTGCACCTGGAACCACACGGTGTGGCCCGGCTCCATCCGCACGAACGGCAGGCCGGACGGCGGCCAGGTGTTGCCCGGGGCGAAGTCGGTGCCTCGTTGGTCTGGCATCGGCTCGGCGGCGCCGGGTCGTTGCACCAGGGGGGTGACGAAGAACCCGGGCGACACGCGATAGCCGAGC
>BTUT01000554.1:0-2297 GCA_045862935.1 Acidimicrobiia bacterium | reverse complement strand
CCCCGCGGGGGATGCCGTGGGGGTTGCCGGGTGACGAGTCGATCTCCACCGCGATGAACCGGTCGCCGAGTGCGCCGTGCAACGTGTCGAAGCGCGCGGCGGGAACCGCGGGGTCCCGGGTGAAGCGCAGCCCCATCACGCACCGGCCGCGCGCGCGGACCCGTGCGAAGTCGGCCTCGCTCAGGCCCACCGCGCGCCGGCGCGCCGGCGACACGGGGAAGGGGAGCGAAGGCTGGCTGAGCACGGGCGCGACCATCACGTCGTCCACCATCATCCCGAGGGCGAAGCCGCCGGTGAAGCACATGCCCACGGCACCGACCCCCGGCCCGCCGCACGCCGCGTGCGCCTCCGCCGCGAGCGCGCGGAGCCAGCCGATCGCGGGGCTCGTGCGGTCGAGCGCGAGCGTGACGAACTCACGGGCCACGCAACCCCGGACCAGCGAGCGCAGGACGTAGCCGGGGCTCACCGGCCGTCCGGGCTCACCGAACAGCGACGGCATCCGCACGTGGAACCCGGCGTCGACGACGCGCCGCGCGAACGCGGCGACCGGAGGCGTGATCCCGGGCATCTCGTGGATCACGATCACCGCGGGGCCGTCGCCGGCACTGAACACCGCGCGGGTCTCACCCCGAGAGGTGAACGCCGACCGCGTGAAGGGCTCGAGCGCGCGGGTCGCCGCGTCATCACTGGTCATCGTCGACCTCCGTGGGGCTGATGTCGTCGAGTCGCCGGTCGGCGGTCTCGGGGAGGCGGGGTACGACGAGGATCGCCGCGGCGATCGGGGCGACGCCACAGAGCGCGATGGCGGGCCCGAGCCCGCCCACCGTGCCCTTGAGGCTCGTCGCGAGCACCAGCCCGAACACGGAGCCCGCGACCCCGCACACGAGGAGGAACCCGTTCGAGGTGCCGCGCACCTCGGTGGGGAACAGCTCGGTGTCGAGCGCGCCGAGCGCGAGCCCGCCGGCGAGCGCGGCCACGATCGCGATCATCGGCGCGATCCACAGGAGCCACCCGTCGGTGAGGAAGAACGCCATCTGGAACGACGCGGCGACGAGGAGGCCCGCGATGGTCACCGGCCGTCGCCCCCGTGACTCGGCGAGGCGACCGCCGAGCACGACGCCGAGCACCCCGGGGATGCCGGCGGTCACCGTCCGGAACAGCGCGACCTCGGAGTTGAGGAAGCCGTGCTCGCGTCGCAGGTAGCGGTTCGTGAGCTGGGACGACGGTGCGCTGAACACGTTCGCGAGGAAGGCGGCGAGACCCAGCAGCGCGAACCGCTTGCCGTACTCGGCGTCGAACACCTCGCGCACGCGGCCTCTCCGGATCTCGCGCGCCACCACCCGTCGGTAACGGGTCGTCTCGTGGAGGTGGGTGCGCAGGGTCGGGATCACCAGCAGGACGAGCGCGCTCACCCCGAACGCGATGCGCCAGCCCTCGGATCCGAGGTCGGCGAGGGGGAGCAGCACGACCGAGACCGAGAAGCCCAGGCCGAACGCCAGCCCGAAGACCGACAGGGCGAACGCGCGGGCGCCCTCCGGCGCATCTTCGACGGCGGCCATCCCGGCGATCACCAGCACCGCGTTCACGAACGATCGGGTGAAGAGCTGCGCCACCGTGAAGGTCTCGAACGACGGCGCGAACGCGGTGACCGCGTTCGCGACTGCCGCACCGATCACGCAGGTCAGCAGCGTCCGGCGACGCCCGAACCGGTCGGCGAGCCCGGCGGCCACCAGCGACACGAGCACCCCGACGCGCGAGATCGCGAGCGCCCAGCCGAGGTCGGCGTCGGACCGCCCGAAGGTCTCGGCGACCGCATCGCCGTTCTGGGTGAAGAGGGCTCCACAGAAGCTGGCCGCGGCCGCCACGACGGCGATCGCTGCGAGGCGGGCCATCTGGTCGGGCGTGAACGGCACCGGGGGCAGCACGACGCTGCGCTTCGGTGGCTCCGGCGCCGGTCGTGCGTCGACGGCCGCGACGACGCTCGCCGCGGCGTGGTTGAGCTCGCGCCGCGCGTCGAAGCGACGCAGGAGATCGACGAGCCAGCCGAAGTACGGCACCGAGTGGTCGGATCGCGCTTCGAGCACGAGCTGCGTCGTGCCCGACGTGGTTCCCGGTCGGACCGAGTGCTCGAGCAGCAGGCTGGTCGCGCCCACCCGGTGGTCGTGGAGCAGGATCGCCTCGGCCGCCCGAGCAACGTCGTCCGGAGCGGCGGCGAGGGTCGTTTCGAGCCGCCGCCGCACGCGCGGCATGCTAGGAGCGCAACCCGACCGAGCGAGCGATCCCGGAGGAGGAGTCCA
>BTUT01000553.1:0-2299 GCA_045862935.1 Acidimicrobiia bacterium | reverse complement strand
TTCGAAGATCGCACCCGCGGCGGTGAAGCAGGCGCTGGCTTCCTCGTCATCACCGGCACGACGAGCGGTCTCGCCCAGGAGCACCTGGGTGGTGGCCACCTCGTAGGGCACGGCCAGTGCCTGCCAGCCCCGCAGTGCGCTCAGCAACGACGCGTGCGCGTTGGCCAGGTCACCCTCGCCCAGGAGGAGGCGTCCACGACTCGTGGCTGCGGATGCCTCGAGAACGCTCGTGCCGTAGACGCGGACGATCCGGTCGAGCTCGTCCGAAGCGCTCCTGGCCGCGTCGAAGTCGTCGGCCGCGACACCGATCTGGACCGCGGCGGGCAGGAGCTTGGCACGCGCGAGATCGTGGGGGCCGACCTCGCACAGCGCCTGCTGGATCATGCGCGCCGCCACCGCCACCTTGCCCTCGGCCAGCCGAACGAGCGCGAGGCCCGGCTGGGGCGCCAGCCCGAGGTCGGCGGCCGCGCGATACGCGGCGGCCGCCCCCTCGAGGTCGCCGAGTCGACGGCGGATCTCACCGATCTCACGGAACGAGAGCGCGGCGTTGTACGTGTTCACCCCGTCGAGCTCCGCGCACGCCCGGCGGGCCTCTTCCTCCGCCCGCTCCCACTCGCCGCGCATCTGGAGCACCTCGGCCCGATGCACCCGGCACAGCCCGGGGAACGCGCTCACTGGGTGCAGTGCAGCCCAGCTCGAAGCCACATCGGTCCATTCCGCAGCGCGCTGGAGGTCGCCCAGCTCCTCGCACGCGCTGATGAGGCTGCAATAGACCTTGCCCACGACGAACGGGCTGAGGCGGCCCTCGACGGCGCCGAGCATCGCCTCGTCGAAGAGCGCGAGGCCCTCGTCGGGTCGACCGTCGGCGATGTGGAGGCGACCGAGGCACTGCAAGCTGTCGGCCTCCAAGTCGGGATCGTGGAGGCGACGACCCAGGTCGAGCGCACGTGTGGCGTGCTCGGCCGCCGCGGCGGTGTCGCCCATCGAGTGCGCGGTCTCGGCTTCACGGAGCCACAGCGCGCCCAGCTCGGTGCACTCGTCGGCGTCGACGAGCAGGCGTCGCGCTCGCGCGAGCCACGCACCGGCCACCGCGCGGTGCGCCATGAAGCAGTTGTTGTCGTACAGGAGCATCGCGGTCATCGCCGCGCGCCGCGTGTCGGCGCGGTTGTCACACCACCGGTACAGGCGTTCGCGCGCGGCAATGCACTCGTCGACGCGTGAAACCCACCACGCGGCCTCGGCGAAGCACTCGAGCGTGTCTCCATCGGCGTCGGGACGCCCAGCGTGGTCGACCGCGGCCTCGTAGGCGCGTTGCCACTCCTGACGCTCCAGCAGGCCGCGAAGCTCGACGGCCACCGAGTCCGACCGAGCCACCACTGCTGATCGTCACCCCCCCCTCCACACCGGTGCACGAGACGTCCGGCGACACAGAGTGTCGCTCACCATCCCGTGCTCGGCAATCAGTGCACCGTGAGGCCGCCGTCGACGCTCACGACCTGCCCGGTCATGAAGCTCCCGGCATCGCACGCGAGGACGAGTGCCGGACCCAGGATCTCGGTCACGTCCGCGATGCGCTTCAACGGGGCCGCGTCGCGTGACCGGGCCTGCGCGTCGGGCGTGGTCTGCTGCATCATGTGGGTGTCGAACGAGCCCGGCGCGAGCGCGTTCACCCGGATGCCGTGGGGGGCGAGCTCGCCGGCCATGACCCGGGTCATCGCGGCGAGGCCCGACTTGCCGATCGCGTACAGCCCCCGGTACTCCGAGCGCAGGTACACCGCCGCCGACAGCACGTTGATCACCGACGCGTGCGAGCTCGCCTGCAGCGCAGGGAGGGCCTCCTGGACGAGGAACGCCGGCCCGCGCAGGTTCACGCCCAGCGACTTGTCCCACGCCTCGGGCGTCCAATCCCCCACGGGGAGGGCGAGTGGGTTCGCCGCGTTGTTCACGACGATGTCGATGCCCCCGTACGCGTCGAGCGTCGCGGCGACGAGCGCGCGCACCGAATCGAGGTCTCCCATGTGCGCGGGGACGCCCAGCGCATCGCCCCCGTCAGCGCGGATCTCGGCGGCCGCGGCTTCGCACGCGTCGGCCTTGCGGCTGGCAACCACCACCCGCGCGCCGAGCGCGGCGAACGCGCCGGCCATCGCCCGGCCGATCCCTCGGGATCCACCGGTCACGATCGCGACGCGACCACTGAGGTCGAACAACGAGTCGAGCAGTGCCCCACGATCCATGGACCCGACCCTAACCCCGATCATTCACGGGTTGGTGTGAGGTGAGCGGCGCGCATCCATGAGAA
>BTUT01000552.1:0-2301 GCA_045862935.1 Acidimicrobiia bacterium | reverse complement strand
ACCCACGAAGCGACGGGTCACTCGCACGGGGAAGTCGAAGAGCGAGCACCCGGAACCCTACACGAACACACGTTCGATTCCAAGCCCCATCGGGTGACCCGCCTGGAGAGATGCTCGGCGCGTTCCTGGAGCTCCGATCGGCACGCGCCGGCCACCCCCGCAGCGGAGGGCGCGAGGCCGATGGTCAGGCGTCCGCCGGGGAGGCCGTGTCGACGGGCACGATCGGGTCGATGCCGAGGTCGTGATAGGTCACGAGTGAGACGTACGGGACGCCGCGGTCGGCGAAGAACGCTCCGGCGACGTCGCCCCGGTCGACGAGGGTGATCGCGCCCACCACGTCGGCGCCGAGGTCGCGGATGGTCGCGTACGCCTTCTGGATCGAGCCGCCCGTCGTGACGACGTCGTCGACGAGCAGCACCCGCGTGCCGGGCTCGATGGTCGCCCCCTCGACGAGCTGGTTGGTGCCGCGTCCCTTGGGCTCCTTGCGGACCACGAACCACCTCCGCCCACCGAGGATCGCGATCCCGTGGGCGAACTGGTCGGCGCCCATCGTGAGGCCGCCCACCGCGTCGAACTCGACGCCGTCGAGCTGCTCGAGCATCGCCTTGCACGCGAGCGCGAGGTCGTCGCCGGCCGCGAGCGCGACCTTCGCGTCGATGAAGTCGCGGCTCATGTGGCCCGATGCGAGCCGCACCGGCTCCGGCAGCCGCCGCAGCCCGCGCGCGCGGACGATCTCGATCACCTGCTCGCGAAGGTCGCTCACGGTTCGCCTCCCGGGGCGGGCGCGGGGTGCGTCGCGCCCACGGTGAGGGTAACCCGCCCTCGGCGCGCCACTCTGACACACGCTGGTCGCCGGGCTCGGAGGCCGGCCACGACGGCGTCCCGTTGGTGCGAGCTCGGGAGGTCGCGGTGGCGATCGATGAGCAGCGTCTGCGGATCCGTCGCTCGTTGGAGGACAAGCTCGGGGTGCAAGCGGCTTCCTCCCTCATGGATCGCCCGACGGGTGGCTGGTCGGAGCGGGTGACCAACCACGCTCGACCTGAAGTTCTCGGTGGTCGACGAGCGGTTCGAGGTGGTCGACGCGCAGCTCGCGACGTTGCGCCACGAGCTGAGGGCGGAGATGGAGCGCGGGTTCCGCCGGCAGACGGGGGCGCTGCTCGGCGTGATGATCACCGGCTTCGCGGCAGTGCTGGCGCCGAACGTCTCGCCGGCGCAGGCTCGGTTCGGGTGTCGACCATGAGGCCGCCCGCGAGCGTGCGCGCGATCGTGTACTCCTCGTTCAGGATCGTGAGCACGCGCGCGACACCCTCGGCGCCGCCGACCGTGAGGCCCCACGCCGCCGGACGGCCGATGCCCACCGCGGTGGCGCCGAGCGCGAGCGCGATGAGCACGTCGCTGCCGTGGCGGACGCCGCCGTCCACCATGACCGGCACTTGCCCGCCCACGGCGTCGACCACCTCGGGGAGCGCGTCGAGCGACGCCGGTGCGTGGTCGAGCTGGCGGCCCCCGTGGTTGCTCACCACCACGCCGGCGGCTCCGTGCTCCACCGCGAGCCGGGCGTCGAGCGCGGTGAGCACCCCCTTGGCGACCCACGGGATCCGGGCCGCGGCGCCCACAGCACCCACGGTCTCCCACGTCCAGCCGACCGCTCCCCGCAGCCGGTCGGCGTAGTCGTCGGGTCCGTAGTTCGCGCTCGCGAGCTCGAGCGCCGACGGTGCGCCGGGGTCCTCGAGCGTGCGCTCCCGCCATCCGGGTCGGGGCGTGTCGACGGTGATGCAGAGCGCGCGGTACCCCGCGTCGGCCGCGCGCCTCGCCATGCGCTCGACCACGCCGACGGGGCCGAGCGCGGAGACCTGGAAGAACATCGCCGCGTCGGGCGCGGCGGCGTGGACGTCCTCGAGCGTGGAGCCCGACGACGACGACACGAACGCGACCGTTCCCGCCGCCGCGGCTCCGCGCACCACCGCGCGGTGACCGTCGGGGTGGAACAGCCGGTCGAGGCCGAACGGCGCGACGACGATGGGCATCGACAGCGGGACGCCGAGCAGCGCACAGGCGGTGTCGGTCGTCGCCTCACCGGTGCACACCCGCGGCCGGATCACGTACCGCGTGAACGCCTCCTCGTTCCAGCGGAGGGTGTGCTCCGCGCCCGCGCCCCCCTCGAGGTAGGCGAGGGCGTGCGCGTCGAGCATCTCGTGCGCGGCGCGGCGCATGGCGGCGATCGTCGGATAGCGGTGCATGGGCCTCCCCTCGACATCCCCGCGCGCGCGATCACCCGCACCCGACGACGATTCTGCCCCT
>BTUT01000551.1:0-2319 GCA_045862935.1 Acidimicrobiia bacterium | reverse complement strand
GACAACTGGAACTGGCGCTCCGGACCGGTGGAGCCAGGGCCGGCCGTCGTCGTCGACATCGACGGCGTGCTCTCCGACGCGGCGAGTCGCCAGCACTTCCTGGAGTCCCCGCGTCGCGACTGGCGCGCCTTCTTCGACGCCTGTGGCGAGGACCCGGTCATCGAGGAGATGCGGGTGCTCCTCGGGCTGCTCGGCACCGACCTCCACGTCGTCCTGCTCACCGCCCGCCCCGAGCGCATCCACGCGATGACCGAGGCGTGGCTGCACCGCTACGAGATCCGTTGGGACCTGCTGATCATGCGGGGCTGGGGCGACTACGAGGTGGCGCGCGATTTCAAGGAGGCCACGGTCGGCGAGCTCCGTGCGTACGGGTTCGCCCTGCACCTCGCGTTCGAGGACGATCGTCGCAACGTGGCCATGTTCCGCAGGGCCGGGGTGCCGTGCGTGTACTTCCACTCCGGCTACTACGACTGACGCGGTGCCCGGCCGTCGATGACCGAGGCCACGCTGCTCGCGCTGGGCTCGGCCGTGCTGCACGCGTCGTGGAACCTCCTCATCAAGACGAGCAACGAGCGGTTCCTCGCGGCGTGGGGGCAGTTCCTCGTCGGCGGACTGCTGTTCGTCCCCCTCCTCCCCGTGGTCGGGATGCCGGGCGCGGACGTGTCGGGGTTCCTCGTGGTCTCGAGCCTGGTGCACGTCGTGTACGTGACCGCGCTCGTGCAGGCCTACCACCACGGCGACTTCTCGTTCGCGTACCCGCTGGCACGCGGGGGTGGTGCGCTGCTCGCCGCGATCGGCGGCGTCGTGTTCCTGTCCGATGCGCTGTCCGGGGGTGAGTGGCTGGCCATCGGCGTCGTGGTTGTCGGCCTGCTCTCGCTCGTGCGACCGGGCGTCTCCACCGCGGCCCTCGCCTGGGCGGGCCTCACCGCGCTCACGATCGGGACCTACACCACGATCGACATCGAGGGAGCCCGCCGCTCCAGCGGATTCGGCTACGGGATCTGCCTGGTCCTCGGAGCCGGGCTCGCCATCTCGGTCGCCGGTCTGCTCCTCGGTCGCGGCGGAGCCTTCGTGCGGTCGTTCGCCGTCGCCTGGCCGCGCTACGTGCTGGGCGGCGGGCTCTCGACCGTCGCCTACTCGCTCGTCCTCGCCGCCGGCCGGCTCGCACCCGCGGGGTACGTGGCCGCGCTGCGGGAGTCGTCGGTGGTGTTCGGCGCGCTCGGGGGCTGGCTCCTGCTCCACGAACGGCTCGGCCGCGCCCGGGTTGTGTCCGCGGGCGTGATCGGGGTCGGCCTCGCCCTGCTCGTGTACCTCGCCTGACCCCCTGTTTGGACTCCTATCGGCGCTATCGCGCCGATAGGAGTCCAAACAGGAACGCGACGGTTCCACGTATCGTTGTGAACCCAACGGGCCACCCATCCGGCCCGAGAGGTGCGCTGCGATGAAGAACGCATTCAAGACGGCCGTGCTGCTCGCCTTCCTCGGTGGGCTGTTCATGGCGATCGGCGCCGCGTTCGGCGGCTCGTCCGGGCTCGTCATCGGCCTGGGCCTGGGCCTGGCGTTCTGTGGCGGCACGTACTGGTTCTCCGACAAGCTCGCGATCGCGTCGGCGCGTGCGCAGCCGATCGCTCGCGACGACGACCCCGAGCTCTACGCGATGGTCGAGCGGCTCGCGCAGCGGGCCGAGCTCCCGATGCCCCGGGTCTTCGTCTCGCCCGAGGAGCAGCCCAACGCCTTCGCCACCGGCCGCAGCCCGGCGAAGGGCGTCGTCTGCGTCACCCAGGGGATCCGCAAGGTGCTGCCGCCCGACCAGCTCGAAGGGGTGCTCGCGCACGAGCTGGCGCACGTGAAGCACCGCGACATCCTCATCGGGTCGGTGGCGGCCGCGGTCGCGATGGCCATCACCTTCCTCGCCCGCATGCTCATGTGGGGCGCGATGTTCGGTGGCGACGACGACGACAACCCGCTCGGCATCGTCGGGGTGCTCGCGATGGTGGTGCTCGCACCCCTCGCGGCGGCCCTGATCCAGATGGCGATCTCGCGGTCGCGTGAGTACGAGGCCGACGCCGGGGGCGCGCGCCTGCTCGGCACCGGTGAGCCCCTCGCCCGGGCGCTCGAGACGATCGACGCGTACGCCAAGCACATCCCGATGGTGAAGGTGAACCCCGCGCAGGAGAACGCCTTCATCATCAACCCGTTCCAGACGCCCGCGCCGGGTGGCAGGGGCGGCCGTCAGGGCAAGTCCTTCGGCGACTACTTCCGTACCCATCCCCCGACGCACGACCGCGTCGCCCGCCTCCGCGCGATGACCTTCTGACC
>BTUT01000550.1:0-2327 GCA_045862935.1 Acidimicrobiia bacterium | reverse complement strand
ACTCGCGCCCGCAACAACCCGCCCGCTCGCGGCCAGGGTCCCGGAACCTCGCGGGGCGGCCCACGGCGGTAGCGAGCCGACGTCACCGCGCCACGTGACGGTCGTCGTCGATCCCGCACCCCTACGATCGCAAGAATGTCGGTGCGGACCGTGAGCTCACGTCGGCGGGCCGGCTGACCCATGGCGCTGCGCACGGTGATCGCGTTCTCGGCCGCGTGCACGGCGGTGCTCGTACTGGGCGCCGTGCTGCGCTCCATGGCGCGGTGGAACGGGCGGCGGTGGCCGCGGCGCTCGGGCGGGATCGTGCTCGTCACGGCGGTGCCCGTGGGACTCCTGGCCGCGTCCGCCGTGGGAGACCGGGCACTGGCGGTGGTGGTGGGGGCGGTGCTCCTCGCGGGCTTCGGGCTCGCCCGCGACGCCGTGGAGGTCCCGCGCTGGCTGGTGCCGGTCGTGTTGGGGGTCGTCTCGGTCGGTGTCACCGCCGTGGGTGGGGTCCGGTTCCCGGTGGGCGAGGTGCCCGACGTCGACTTCGTGTGGACGGTGCTCTGGCTCGTCGGGGTCACGACCGCGATCGCGGGCTCGGGCAACGCCGACGGTCAGCTCCCGAGCCTCGCCGCGGCATCGGCGTTCGGCGTGATGGCCCTGGGTGCCTTCGCGGGGCAGAGCGCGGTGGCGACGCTCGCCGGCGCCCTGCTCGGCGCCCTGGTCGGGTTCCTCGCCTACAACCTGCGCCCGGCGTCGCTGTTCATGGGCCACTGTGGAGGTCTGTTCGTGGGGTTCATGCTCGCGGCCGGGGCCCTCTGGATCCGGCCGGCGCCGATCGGCCGCCCGGAGTCCCTGCTCGTGTGCGTGCTGCTCGTCGGGGTCGCGTTGCTCGACGCGGTCATGGTCGTTCTGAGCCGGCTCCGACGTGGTCGGCGGGTCACCGAGCGGATCCGCGACCACATCGCCCACCGGCTCGTCGCGGGCGGGCTCCGTCCGGGGCGCGCGATCGCGCTCCTCGTCGTGGTGCAGCTCGCGCTCAGCATGGTCGCCGTGCTCGTGGGGAGGGGGGTGCTCGCCCCGGCCTTCGGGGGGCTCCTCGGAGCCCTCCTGGTCGCGACGCTCGCGGGGATCGCGCTGCGGGCACGGATGCGCGACGGCAGGGCCCGGGGGTTCAGCTGGCAGGTGCGGCTGGTGTTCTTCGGACTCGTCGGCTTCGTGGTCCTGGTGAGTGCGGTGGCCGCCGTCGCGGCGTACTCCAGCCGGTCACGCGTGCTCGCGGGTCGGGACCGCGCCAACGCCGCGATCACCGCGGCGCGTGAGGGCAACCCGGAGCGGGCCGCCGAGCTGTTCGCGCAGGCCGAGCGCGACTTCGCGGCTGCGCACGACCGGCTGGGGAGCCTGGTGAACGTGCCGAGTCTGGTGGTTCCCGTGGTGGGTTCCAACCTGCACGCCGCGCGCGAGCTGGCGCGCATCGGCGTCGACCTCTCCCGGGCCGGCCGGGCCATCGCGGAGAACGTGAGGTCCGATCAGCTGCGGTTCGTGAACGGGCGGGTGCCCCTCGAGAACGTGGCAGTGGTCGCGCCGCAGCTCGAGAGCGCGGCCCGGGTCCTCGGGAGCAGCAGGGACTCGCTGAACCGGATCAGGACCGGGTACCTCGTCGGCGAGATGAAGGACGGCATCACCGAGCTGCGCGGTGATCTCGCCCGGGCGGCACGCGACGCCGATCGAGCCGCGGCCACCGCGCGGATCGCGCCACTCGTGCTGGGAGACGGGCAGGCGCGTCGCTACCTGCTGGTGGTGCAGAACCCGGCGGAGATCCGCGGCACCGGTGGGCTCGTGGGGAACTGGGGGATCCTCACGGCGACCGACGGGAAGATCCGCCTCGAGAAGCTCGAGCGGCTGGCCTCGCTGAACGCGGCGGGCGACCCCGCCACGCGCAAGCTCAACGCTCCGAAGGACTACGTCGAGCGCTACGCCAAGTTCGACCCGGCGCACACGTGGCAGAACGTCAACGTCTCACCCGACTTCCCCACCGTCGCCGCCGTGATGGCCGACCTCTACGGGCAGTCGCTGAGCCCACCGGTGGACGGAGTCGTCTCCGTGGACCCCTACGGACTCGCCGCACTCTTGCAGCTGACGGGCCCGGTGCGCGTACCCGACTGGCCCGAGCCCATCACCGCGCACAACGTGGTGGACGTCACGCTGCGCGACGCGTATGCCGCGTTCGCGCGGACACCCGAGCGCGCGGACTTCCTCGGCGACGTCGCGCGGGTGGCCATCGACCGCGCGACCTCGGGCGACCTCGGCAACATCGCCACGCTCTCGAAGACCCTGGGGAAGGC
>BTUT01000549.1:0-2329 GCA_045862935.1 Acidimicrobiia bacterium | reverse complement strand
GTCCCCGCATTGGTCACGACCGACTACATCAACACGATCCCGCCCGAGATGGAGCCGTGGTTCCCCGGCGACGAGGCGATCGAGAAGCGGATCCGTGCCGCCATCCGCTGGAACGCGGTCGCCATGGTCGACCGCGCGAACGACCGGTTCGAGGGCCTCGGCGGCCACCTGTCGACGTTCGCATCGGCGGCGGCGCTCTACGACGTCGGCTTCAACCACTTCTGGCGCGGCAAGCGCGACGGCGGGTGGGGTGACCAGGTCTTCGTGCAGGGCCACGCGTCGCCGGGCATCTACGCGCGCGCGTTCCTCGAGGGTCGTCTCTCCGAGGACCAGCTCGACCACTTCCGGCGCGAGGTGGGCGGCGGCGGGCTCCCGAGCTACCCGCACCCGCGGCGCCTTCCCGACTTCTGGGAGTTCCCCACGGTCTCGATGGGCCTCGGTCCGCTGAACGCCGTCTACCAGGCCCGCTTCAACCGGTACCTGCTCCACCAGCAGATGGTCGACACGTCGGCCGCGAAGGTGTGGTGCTTCGTGGGCGACGGGGAGATGGAGGAGCCCGAGTCGTCGGCCGGCCTGTCCATCGCCGCGCGCGAGCAGCTCGACAACCTCGTGTTCGTCGTGAACTGCAACCTCCAGCGCCTCGACGGGCCGGTGCGGGGCAACGGCAAGATCATCCAGGAGCTCGAAGCGCGCTTCCGCGGCGCGGGCTGGAACGTCATCAAGGTGATCTGGGGGCGCGGCTGGGACAGCCTGCTCGCGCGCGACGTCGACGGTGTGCTCGTCAACAAGATGAACACCACCGTCGACGGCGAGTTCCAGAAGTACACCGTGGAGTCGGGTGCGTACATCCGCGAGCACTTCTTCGGGCCCGACCCTCGGCTGCAGCGGATGGTCGCGGATCTGTCCGACGAGGACCTGATGCGCCTGCCCCGCGGCGGGCACGACTACCGGAAGGTGTACGCGGCCTACAAGCTCGCGAGCGAGCACCACGGATCACCCACGGCGATCCTGGTGAAGACCGTGAAGGGGTGGTCCCTCGGCACCGACATCGAGGGTCGCAACGCCACCCACCAGATCAAGAAGATGCACGCGGCGGAGCTCAAGGCGTTCCGCGACCGGCTGCGCCTCCCGATCCCGGACTCCGAGCTCGAGGACGGGACCCCGCCGTACTACCACCCGGGCGAGGACTCGCCCGAGTACGAGCACCTCATGGCCTGCCGGCGCCGCCTGGGCGGCGAGCTGCCGAAGCGGGTGGTGAGGCCCCGCCCGCTCACCCTGCCGGGTCGCGACGTGTACGCCGACATGCTCGCGGGCACGGGCGAGAAGGTGCAGGCGAGCACGACGACCGCGTTCGCGAGGCTGCTGCGCAACCTGCTGCGCGACCCCGAGCTCGGTCCCCGCGTCGTGCCCATCATCCCCGACGAGGCGCGCACGTTCGGGCTCGACGCGCTGTTCCGCGAGGTGAAGATCTACTCACCCTTCGGTCAGGCCTACGAGCCGGTGGACGCGGGGCTGATGCTCAGCTACCAGGAGGCGCGCACCGGCCGCCTCCTCATGGAGGGCATCACCGAAGCCGGTGCGATGGCGTCGATGACGGCGGCGGGCACGGCCTACGCGACGTGGGGTCAACCGATGATCCCGTTCTTCATCTTCTACTCGATGTTCGGCTTCCAGCGCGTCGGCGACCTCATCTGGTCCATCGGTGACCAGCGCGGTCGCGGCTTCATGCTGGGCGCGACCGCGGGTCGCACGACGCTGCAGGGTGAAGGGCTCCAGCACTGCGACGGGCACAGCCCGCTGCTGGCGTCGGTGGTCCCCGCCTGTCGCGTGTACGACCCGGCGTTCGCGTACGAGCTCGCGGTGATCATCCGTGACGGTCTCGCCCGCATGTACGGCCCCGACGCCGAGGACTGCTTCTACTACATCACCCTCTACAACGAGAACTCCTCGATGCCGGCCATGCCCGACGGCGTGGAGGACGGCATCGTGCGCGGGCTCTACCGGTTCCGTGCCACACCCGTGGGCGGCTCGAACCGGGCACAGATCCTCGGGAGCGGCTCCGCGATGCGGGCCGCGCTCGAGGCCCAGGAGATGCTCGCGCACGACTTCGACGTCGCCGCCGACGTGTGGAGCGCGACCAGCTACAAGACCCTGCGCGAGGACGCGCTCAGCACGGAGCGCTGGAACCGGCTGCACCCTGACGCCGCACCGCGCGCCGCCTACGTCGTCGAGCAGCTCGGGGCGGCTCCCGGTCCGGTGGTGGCGGTGACCGACTACCTGAAGGCCGTCCCCGACCAGGTGGGCCGCTTCCTGCACCGCGCCGACCGCC
>BTUT01000548.1:0-2331 GCA_045862935.1 Acidimicrobiia bacterium | reverse complement strand
GGTGCGCGCCGCGCCGCACACCGCTGCCATCGACGTGAGGAAGATCATCCCGCCGCGGCCCCGCTCGACCATCCGCGCGCCGAAGTGGTGGGCCACCTGCACCGGCCCCACGCAGTTGAGCGCCACCAGCGCGAGCCGCTCCTCGACGGGGCCGTCCAGGAAGCGCGGCACGCCGTGGGTGGCACCCGCGTTGTAGACCACGAGGCCGACGTCGAGGTCGCCGGTGACCGCGGTGATCCGGTCGAGCATGCCGCCCGCCGTGAGGTCGACCGCGGCCGTGCGCACGTCGACACCGGGTGCGCCGGCCCGCACCGCGTCGGCCGTCCGCAGCAGGGGCTCCTCCCGGCGGGCGACGAGCACGAGGTTCACGCCTTCGGCGGCGACCTGGTGGGCGAACGCTTCCCCGATCCCCTCCGAGCCGCCGAGCACGAGGGCCCACGGCCCGTAGCGCGACGCGAAGTCGGGCGCCGGGGCGTCGCTCACGGCGCGAACCCCTGGGACGTCGTGCAGATGGACACGGAGTTCGCGCGGTCGACGAACGTCTCCTCGTCCGCCCCGGCCTCCTCGCCGAGCCGGCCGTCACCGATCCCCGCGAAGAACGCCTCGAGCGACTCGAGGTGCAGCTCGCTCACGCTGTCGCACACCGTGGAGCCGAGGCCGAGATGCCGGGCGGCGATCGCGGACTCGTCGGGGTCGACGTGGAGCTGGGTGTAGCCCGCGATGTTCGGCGTCCGGAACCCGAAGCGGGAGTGGTGGTGGAAGTAGTAGTCGAGGTACGCGTCGCGGGTGGTGTGCGCCTTGCGGCGCATGAAGTAGAGGTAGCGCAACGGCGTCGGGTCGGTGGGGATGATCGCCTGCGGAGCGCCCACCAGCGCTCCCGACAGGTCGAGGTGCGCGTGCTCGGCCACCCGCGCACCGAGGTCGCCGAGCGCGCCGACCATCGCACCCAGGCCGACATCGGTCGCGGCCTGCACCTCCAGCACGACCTCGAACGGCCGGCACAGCGGGTTGGCCGCCGGGAACGGGTCGTCGTCGATCTCGGTGAGCAGGATCACCCGCGCGTCGTCCCCGAGGGTCCGGGCCGCATCACCGGCCACGCCCGCGGCAACCGCCGCCAGCTCTGCCGTGCAGCCCCCGCGCGCCGCGAGCAGCACCTGCACCCGCACCTGCGTGCCGTCGGGCACCGCATCCGCCGCCACCGTCATCGTGTCCCCCTTCCCGTCGTTCCCCGTCGGGTCCGCCGGGCCAGGAGTGTGACACGTCGAGCGCCCTCCGGCGAGACGGCGCCCGCTCCAGGACCCAGCCGATCCCGAGTGCCCTAACGTGCGGCCATGGGTGCGGCACGCGCGCAGCTCTCGGCCGAGGCGATCGAGCTCTGGGGTGACCGCATCACCGCTCACGTGCCCGAGGTCGAGCTCGTCGCCTTCGACCCCACACGCGGCTCGATCCCCGGCGATCCGCCCGAGGTGGCCTGGCTGTCGGTCGACGTGCTCCGGCGCGCCGACCAGGCGTTCATCGAGGCGCTCATCGCCGCCGAGCCCCTGCGCTGGGTCCAGTCGGCCGGCGCGGGTCACGACACCTGGCACTTCCAGCAGCTGCTCGCCCGCGGCGTGCGGCTCACCACGGCTCACGTGAACAACGTCCCGATCGCCGAGTTCGTGCTGCGCGAGGTGCTCGACCGCTTCCAGCGCGCCGACCGCTGGCGGGCCGCGGCCGCAGCGCGCCGCTGGGAGCACCACGAGTGGCGGGAGGTGTTCGCCAGCACCTGGCTCGTCGTCGGGGTGGGCGCGATCGGCCGCGCCGTGGCGGAGCGGGCGAAGGGCTTCGGCTGCCACGTGATCGGCATCCGCCGGACGCCCGACGGCACGGAGCCCGTCGACGAGATGGTGCCGCCCGGCGCGCTGCTCGACGCGGTCGGCCGCGCCGACGTCGTGGTGCTGACGCTCCCCGCAACCGACGCGACCCGCCACCTCGTGAGCGACGCGTTCCTCGCCGCGATGAAGCCCGACGCGATGCTCGTGAACGTGGCGCGGGGCTCGATCGTCGACGAGGACGCCCTGGTCCGCGCGCTCGACGCCGGCCGGCCGGACTTCGCGGTGCTCGACGTGGTGAGCACCGAACCCCTCCCGGCGGATTCCGCACTGTGGGACCACCCGCGGATCGTGGTGACCCCCCACTCCAGCTCGGGCGGCCACGGCCGCTTCGCCCGCGGCGCTGACCTGTTCGCCGAGAACCTGCGCCGCTACCTCACCGGGGAGCCCCTGCTCCACGAGGTCCGCGCCTGACGAACGGCGCACCCCCGCGGCTTTCAGCGCCCGATCTGGTCGCCCC
>BTUT01000547.1:0-2340 GCA_045862935.1 Acidimicrobiia bacterium | reverse complement strand
GCTCGACGCGATCGGCGCGACCCGCCGCGACGGCGCCGAGCGCATCGTCGTCGGCAGCCACCCGGCGGCGCCCCCCGCCGGAGCGGAGGGGATGCAGATCCCCGGCGCGCCGGGGTCGGTCTCCCCGCCCCCCCCGCCGGGCGCCCCGCGACCGGAGCGCGCTGGCCGCGTCGGACGGACGGTCGAGGTCGATCCCGAACGCGCGGAGCACACCCAGGAGGGTCTCGGGTCCCACCTCGTGCTCGGTGCCCTCGACGTCGTGCCAGTGCACCTGCACACCGCAGTCACGGGCGAGATCGTGGAGGGTGGCGATCTCGTCTCGCGGGTGCGCCGTCATCGATCGATCCCGAGGGCGCGCGGGTCCCCACCTCGGCGCTCGATCACTCGGACCACGCGATGCATCCGGTCGACATCGGGTCGTCGAGGTCGGGATGACGGGGGAGCACGCGCACGGCGAAGACCGTATTGGGCGGCGCGCTGGCCGCCGGGATCCGGGCCTCGTAGCGCAGGTGCTGGTGGGGCTGGCCGGCAGTGGGGCGCGCGGTCATGGAGGCCGCCGCCGACCCGTGACCGCCGTCGCCGCGGTCGGCCCACACCTGGACGTCCACCTCGGTCGGGGAGAGTGCGCCGAGGTGGACGTGGGCACGGACGATCGCGTCACCCGTCGCGTCGCGCTCGGACGTGGTCGCACCGACCCCGACGAGGGACCACGCGGCGCGCACCCGCGCGAGGTACCGCGCGAGGTCGCGGGCGCGAGCGCCGTTGCGCTTGCGCAGCGCGCGGGTGGCGGCGCGCCCGGGGAGGTAGTGCTGCTCGGTGTACTCGCGCACCATGCGTGTGGAGGTCCAGACCGGGCCGAGCGTTGCGAGCGACTCCTTCATCGCGGCCAACCACGCGCGCGGGAGCCCGTCGGCGTCGCGCGAGTAGAACGCGGGGACGATCTGGTGCTCGAGCACGTCGTAGAAAGACTCGGCGTCGGCGGCGTCGTGGGCGGCGAGGTCGACGTGGGGGGTGTCGTCGCCGATCACCCAGCCGATGGGGGGGCGCCCCGGCTCCGCGGCCCGCCAGGCCTCGTCCCACCAGCCGTCGAGCGTGCTGAAGTTCAGCGCGCCGTTGATCCCGGCCTTCATCCCCGCGATGCCGCAGGCCTCGTCGGGGCGACGGGGCGTGTTGAGCCACACGTCGACCCCTTGCGAGAGCCACTCGTCCATCGCGATGTCGAAGTCCTCGAGGAACACGATGCGGTGCGACAAGCCCGCGTCACGCGCGAAGCGCACGACGTCGCGCAGGAGGTCCTTGCCGTTGAAGTCCGAGGGATGGGCCCGGCCGGCGAACACGATCTGGACGGGTCGGGCGTCGTCCCCCACGATGCGCGCGAGTCGCTCGGGATCGGTGAGGAACAGCGTGGGCCGCTTGTAGGCCACGAACCGCCCGACGAACCCGATCGTGAGCGCGTCGGGATCGAGGCGCGCCGCGGGATCACCCGCGACGGGTACGCGCCGCGCCCGGCGCGCTGCTTGGAGCGCGAGCCAGCCCCGGGCGTTGCGCACGAGCCGGGCGCGGCCCGCCGCGCGCGCGGCCCATGCCCGGCGGTCGTCGATCGACCGGGCTCGCGCCCCCGCCGACCGGTCGAGCGGTCGGGTGAGCCAAGCCGGCCCGATCGCGTCGCCGAGGACCGCGCGCATCTCGGGCGAGACCCACGACTCCAGGTGGACACCGTTGGTGACGTGACCGATCGGGATCTCGTGCAGCGGTGTCCGGGGCCAGAGGCCGCGCCACATCTGGCGGGTGACCGAGCCGTGGAGCCGGCTCACCCCGTTGCGGTGTCGCGCGAGGCGCAGGGCGAGGACCGTGGGGCAGAACGTGTCGCCGGGGTCGCCGGGATCGTGGCGACCGAGCGCGACGAGCGACTCCGCGGAGATCCCCAACGACGCGGCGATCGGCGCGAGGAGTCGCTCGGCGAGCGGCGACGGGAAGTAGTCGTGACCGGCCGCCACCGGGGTGTGGGTGGTGAACAGCAGGCCGGGTGCAGCCGCGACCCGGGCCTGGTCGAAGTCGAGGTTGCGGCGCCGCATCACGGCACCGATGTGCGCGAGCGCGCCGAGCGCGGCGTGGCCCTCGTTGCAGTGCACGACGTCGGGCTCGATGCGCAGCGCGGTGAGCGCCTCGTAGCCGCCGATCCCCAGCATCAGGTACTGGCGCAGCCGCAGCTCGGGGTCGGTGGGGTAGAGGCGCCGCGTGATCGCTCGGGCGCCTGACCCGTTGCCGGGCACGTCGGCGTCCACCAGCAGCAGCCGGGACCGCCCGATGGTCACCTCCCAGACCCGCGCCCGGGCGTTG
>BTUT01000546.1:0-2352 GCA_045862935.1 Acidimicrobiia bacterium | reverse complement strand
GGGCTCACGCCCCGCGCCGTGAAGCAGCTCGTGGACCTGGGGCTCGAGGATCGCCTCGGGCAGCACCAGCGGATGGACGGGCTGCGCTCCATCGCCCACGGCGTGACCCTGGAGCTCGCCTGGCCCGAGCACCCCGAGTTCCCGCCGTACGGCTACGTGGTGCGCCGGCGCGACCTCGACGGGATGGTCGCCGAGCGCGCGGTGGAGGTCGGCGCGGCCTTCTGGCCCGGCACCGAGGCGATCGAGCCTCTCGTGGAGGACGGGTTCGTGCGCGGCGCGGTGCTCTCCCGCAAGGACTCCGGGGCGACCGAAGTCGTCCGGGCCCGCTTCCTGCTGGTGGCCGACGGCGCCAACTCGCGCTTCGGCCGGGCCCTCGGTGCGGCCCGCGACCGCACCTACCCGCTCGGCATGGCCGTCCGCGGCTACTTCACCAGCCCGCTCCACGACGAGCCGTGGATCGAGTCCCACCTCGACATCCGCGACAAGCACGGGAACCACCTCCCGGGCTATGGGTGGATCTTCCCCGTCGGTGACGGCACGGTGAACGTGGGCGTCGGGCTCCTCTCCACGTTCTCCGGCTGGAAGGACGTCAACACCTCGCATCTCATGGAGGCGTTCTGCGACACCGCCCCGAAGCGGTGGGGGATCTCGGCCGACACCGCGTGTGGCGCACCGACGGGCGGGAAGCTGCCCACCGGCTTCTCGGTGAAGCCCGCGGTCGGGCCCACGTGGCTGAGCGCGGGCGACGCGCTCGGATCGGTGAACCCGTTCAACGGTGAGGGCATCTCGCTGGCGTACGAGACTGGTCGGATCGCGGCCGACGTGCTCGACCAGGCGCTGCGCACCGGTGACGGCCTCGCGCTCCAACGGTATCCCGAGCGTCTCGACGAGGTGTACGGGCTCTACTTCAAGGTGGCACGCGCCTTCGTCCGGGCGATCGGCAACCCGGCCGTGATGCGCGAGCTCACCCGGGTCGGGTTCCGCTCGCGCACGCTCATGGAGTGGGTGCTGCGGATCATGGCCAACCTCATGCGTCCCGACGAGCGGGGCGGGGCCGAGGTGGCCTACAAGATGGTCGCCGCGCTCGTGAAGGTCGGCCCCGAACCCTGAGCGCATCAGCGGATGGGTGACCATCCGCCGGTCGTCGCAGTCGTGACGCGCCGTCTTCCAGGCTTGCGCCGAGCGAGGCTTCGGCCACGCGGAATCGCGAAGGTGTCGCAAGCGGAAGACGACCGGCGGGATTCATTCGCGGCTGGCCATGGCGGCGGTGTGGTCGCGTTGGTGTTGTTGGAGGTGGTGGTGTCGGCAGCGGAGCTCGAGGTTCGCCAGATCGGTGGGGTCGGCGGGTTCCATGGCGTCGAGGACGTCGATCAGCGCCTTGATGGAGAGCGCGTCGAAGCGGCCTTGGAGGTGCCCGACGTTCTCGAACGTCTGGGCGACGTCGCGGTGGTTGTCGTCGGGGTCGCACCCGGACCTGGTCGCGTGCTTCGGGTCGCTGATGGCGTCGACGCAGTGGGCCCAGTGGCGCATCACTTCCCGGAACCCGGACGGCGCGAGGGTGCGGGCTGCGTCGAGGATCACGGTTTCGTGTTCGGGGTAGTGGTCCTCGCGGTGCCTGGCGGCCCGCGCGGCGATCTGGACGTGCGCGGCGGTGACGTCCCCCGCATCCAAAGCCTTGGCGGTCGGGTCGTGCTTGGCGCAGTGACGAGCCGTGCGCACGAGCACGGACGCGTCCAGGCGGGTCAACGCCGCCCGGTGCGCGAGCCAGGCGACCGGGGAGACCGTCCCGTCGAGCGCCCACGCCTGATCCCGATCCCATTGGCCCGCGACCTGGATGACCAACGCGGCCAGGCGTTCCTGCGCGGCCAACAGCCCGACCAGCTCCGCGGAGCGCGCCGGCCCCGACCACCCCGACCGGTCCCGCGCCGCCAGCCCAGCCACGGCCTCCCGCAGACCACTCGCACCATCACCCACGACACGCCTCCCCACACGAGCTCGTCGTTGCGTGCAGCGCCGGACTCGTCGAGACGTTGAGCCGGCGACTCGAGCGCTCACGGGGAAGTCGAAGCGAGCACCCCCCACCCTACACGAACACACGTTCGATTGCAAGCCCGCTTCGCGCGCTCGGTGCCCGGGACGCGGCCGGCAGCTCGCGTTGACGAGGCGAGGGAGTTCGCGGGTGACCCCCGAGGGTGCAGGGCACGTTGACGGCCGGCGAGAACGGCACGCTGCCCACGGGCCAGCCGATCACGTTCGACGTCGCGCTCGAGAAGGTCGCGTGACGGCCGAGGGGGCCGCGCGCATTGCGGTCACCGCGCAGCGCTCGGATAGCCTGCGCCCGTGGCCCTGGAG
>BTUT01000545.1:0-2365 GCA_045862935.1 Acidimicrobiia bacterium | reverse complement strand
CCGGCTCGCGGTCACCCCGGTGGCGACCCCGGGCCGGGAGCACTGGGTCGAGGTGGTCCCCCACCGGGTCGGGACGCGTCTCGAGGACGTCGATGCGTTCGCCGGTCATCTCGTGCTCTCGGAGCGCGCGCACGCGCTCGAGCAGGTGCGGGTGCTCGATCTCGCCGCCGGGACCGACCACGTCGTGGCGCTGCCCGACGAGGTCTACTCGGTCGGGCTCGGCGCCAACCTCGACTTCGACACCGCGACCATCCGTCTCGACTACACGTCGCTCGTCCGGCCACGCTCGAGCTACGACTACGCGCTCGACGAGCGCCGGCTGACGCTCGTGCGCGAGGAGCCGGTCACGGGGTACGAGCCCGACGCGTTCGAGAGCCACCGCGTCTGGGCGACGGCCGGCGACGGGACCCGCATCCCGATCTCGATCGTGCACCGCCGGGGCCTCGCGCGCGACGGCGGCACCCCGCTGCTCCTCTACGGCTACGGGGCCTACGAGGTGTCGATCGACCCCGCGTTCTCGATCTCCCGGCTGAGCCTGCTCACTCGGGGCGTGGTGTTCGCGATCGCGCACGTGCGTGGCGGTGGGGAGGGCGGCCGCCGCTGGTACGACGACGGCAAGCTCGCCCGGAAGCGGAACTCCTTCACCGACTTCCTCGCGTGTGCGCAGCATCTGGTGGCCGAGGGCTACACGCGGCCGGATCGGCTCGCGGCGCGCGGTGGGAGCGCCGGGGGCCTGCTCGTGGGGGCGGTGGCGAACCTCGCTCCCCGCCAGTTCCGGGCGATCGTCGCCGAGGTGCCCTTCGTCGACTGCCTCACGACGATCCTCGACCCCACGTTGCCCCTCACGGTCACGGAGTGGGAGGAGTGGGGCAACCCGCTCGACGATGTCGCGGCGTACGACTACCTCGCGGGCTACTCGCCCTACGACAACGTCATCGCGACCGAGTACCCGGCGATGCTGGTCACAGCCGGGCTGCACGACCCCCGGGTGCAGTACTGGGAGCCGGCGAAGTGGGTCGCGCGCCTGCGGGCAACGAAGACCGACGACCACCTCCTCGTGCTGCGCACCGAGATGGAGTCCGGGCACTCGGGCCCGTCGGGACGCTACGACGCGTGGCGCGACGAGGCGTTCGTGCTCGCGTTCGTCCTCGATCAGCTCGGGCTCGCCGGCTCGTGAGCGATCACCGCGAGCCGTGCCCTGCGCCGCGCTCCGGCGCCGACCGCCCGGCCGTCGACGAGACCCGTACCGAGACCGCCGCCGAGCCGACCGCCGGGGAGCGGTGGATCGCGAGCTCGGACGGCGCGGTGCTGGAGGCGGAGCTGCGGGTGGCGCCTGACGGCCGCGCCGCCGTGGTCCTCTGTCACCCGCACCCGCACTACGGCGGGTCGATGCGTGCCCCGCTCGTCGGTGAGCTGTTCCGGGTGCTCCCCGCCCGCGGGATCACCGCCCTCCGCTTCAACTTCCGGGGGGTGGAGCGCAGCACCGGGACGTGGGACGAGGGGCGAGGCGAGCGCGAGGATGCCGCCGCGGCACTCGACGCGCTCGTCGCGCTCGTCCCCGCGTCCACACGGGTGGTGCTCGTCGGCTGGTCGTTCGGCGCGGACATGGCGCTCTCACTGCGCGACCCGCGGATCGCCGGCTGGTGCGCGATCGCTCCCCCGTTGCACTTCCCCGGCGGGGACCGCGCCTCGGGAGCCTTCGCGGCTCTCGCGGACGACCCTCGTCCGAAGCACCTGGTCGTCGGTGAGCGCGACGACCTCGTCCCCACCGAGAAGACCACGGCGGCGACGCGCACGTGGCGTTCGACGACCGTGCTGAGCGTGCCCGGAGCCGATCACTTCTTCGCGGGTCACGCGTCGGAGGTCACCGAGGCGGTGTCCGGTTTCGTCCTGCGGGTCGCGTCGCAGTCCTGACCCCGGCGCCGACCGGGATCGGTCGCCCCGCCCCCGGACGCGCCGGCGGCGCTCCCGGGCCCGGGGTGGAAGGGCGCGCGGGTCGACGGGTCCGGGCGTCCGGAGGCCGGGTCAGACGGCGGTCGGCGCGGGGGTGAGGAAGCCGTGTCTGCTGAGGAAGGCCGTGCGCTTCTCGACCTGGGACTGCCACTGCGCGAGGTCCGCGGCCCAGGCTGCCCGGTCGCCGTCCTCGTAGGCATGCTCGAGCTCGTCGAACGCACTGTCCTCGGCGTCGAGCAGCTCGCGGTAGCGGCGGAAGAAGGCCTCGTCGATCACGCCGGCCTCGCTCATGGGCACCCCCAGGGTCGATGGGTCGGGGCCCGACCGTATCGCGTCGTCCCCGTCGCGGCAGGTTCCGGGCCGAGGCCGCACTCGCGCGGTCATCCGAGCGCCGCGAGCGCCTCGGCCACCG
>BTUT01000544.1:0-2375 GCA_045862935.1 Acidimicrobiia bacterium | reverse complement strand
TTCCGGGTGCTCGCTCTTCGACTTCCCCGTGCGAGTGACCCGTCGCTTCGTGGGTTCCGGGGAGGTGTGCCGTGAGCGTTTCCGTTGCCGAGCTGTCCGAGAACGTGGCTGGCATCGCCGCTATGGACCGGTCGGGGTGGTCGGGCGCGGCCCGCTCCGCGGAGCTCGTCGAGCTGCTGGCGGTCCAGGAGCGCCTCGCCGCGCTGGTCATCCAGGTCACCGGCGCGTGGGACCGGGACCAGTCCTGGGCGCTCGACGGTGCGGTGTCACCACCGGCGCACGCCCAGATCGCGGCCCGCGCCGCGAAGCACCGCGAGCAGCACTACCCCGACCACGAAACCGTGATCCTCGACGCCGCCAAGAACCTCGACCCCGCCAGGTTCCGCGACGTGATGCGCCCCTGGGCCCTCTGCGCCGACACCATCGACGACCCCAAGCCCGAGAACCCATCCAGCGGCGACGCCGACCGGAACTACCTCGACATCGCCAAGACCTTCGAGAACGTCGGTCACCTCGAAAGCCGCTTCGACGCCCTTGCGATCAAGACCCTCATCGACGTGCTCGACCAGATGGAACCCCCCGACCCGCGCGATCGGCCCGGCGGACCCCGCACCCTCGCGCAAACGCCGCGCCGCCGCCCTGACCCGCCTCACCACCGGCGACACCCCACCCCCAGTGACCCTCGACATCGTGGTCGACGAACACACCTTCGCTCAGCGCATGCCCATCGACCTCACCCAGACCGTCTGTGAGCTCTGCGGCTGGGGCCCCATCCCCCCCACGCGGGTATCGACGCTGGCCTGCGACGCCGTCATCGGCCGGGTCGTCCACCGCGGTGCATCCGAAGTACTCGACATCGGACGCCGTCACCGCCTCGTCACCCCCACCCAACGCCGCGCCCTACACCTCCGCGACCGCGGCTGCGTCGAACCCGGCTGCGGTGCCCCCGCCACATGGTGCGACGCCCACCACATCCAACCCAGGACCCCACACGGCCCCACCAACCTCACCAACCTCGAGCTCCGCTGCCCCCGACACCACCTCACCCAACACCAACACCACCACACCCAGATCACCAGCCGAGAATGACCCACGGCGCGACGCTCGAAGTCACCGCCGCACGGCTATGTCTGCGCTCCGACCCGAGCGACCTCCACGGCACGGCACTGCGCGTTCGCCATGCGCATCTGCTCCGGTGTGCGGCACAGGACGCGCTGCAGCGCCGGGCTGCTGACGACGATCGCGACGGACCGGGCGCGCGACACCGCCACGTTGAGCCGGTGCAGGTCGTAGAGGAACGTCATCCCCCGCGGCGCGTCGTCGGCGGTCGACGACGCCATGGAGTAGATGGTGATCGGCGCCTCCTGGCCCTGGAACTTGTCGACCGTGCCGACCCGGGCGCCGTCGGGTAGGTGCCGGTGCAGCTCGGCGACCTGCGCGTTGTACGGCGCGACCACGAGCACGTCGTTCGCGGTCAGCGTGCGGGTCACGCCGTCCTCGTCGGTCCACGACCTCCCGATCGCGGTGCCGAACAGCGTCGCCACGACCGCGGCCTCCTCGGGCGACGAGGTGGTGTTGCCCGCATGGTCCACCGGCACGTACCGAAGGCCCGCGCCGGCCACGAGCCCATTCCCGCCGACGACTTGGCGCTCGAGGCCCGGCTCGGAGTGGAGCTTGCCCTCGTAGACCACCTCGGACACGAACGCGCACACGTCGGGGTGCATGCGGAACGTGGTGTCGAGGAACAGCCCGCGATCGGCGGGCATCGTGGCCTCGCCGGCGAGCAGGTGCGCGAGGGCCGACGCTTCCGCGCCCTCGGGGTGGCTGCCCTGCGACACCTGCGCGAGCTGCTGCGGGTCGCCGAGCAGCACGAGGTTGCGCGCCGCCACGCTCGCGGCCACCACGTCGGCGAGCGACCGCTGCCCGGCTTCGTCGACGAACAGCACGTCGAGGGCGTCGCGCATGATCGGGTTGCACCAGAGCCAGCTGGTTCCGGCACCCAGGGATGCATCACCGGACTCGAGTGCGTCACGCACTGCATCTTGGGACGTGGCGCGCACGACGCCTTCGATGCCGCAGTGGTCGCCGGGCTCGGCCCTCTGGATCGCCCGCACGAGATCCAGCTCGCCGCGCTCCTCGGCCACCCGGAGCACTGCCGTGAGGCAATTGCCGATCACCGCGTGACTCTGCGCGGTGATCCCCACCTTCTTCCCTGCACGCAGGAGCGCGAGCACCATGTGCGCGCCCGTGAACGTCTTCCCCGCACCGGGTGGGCCCTGGATCGCCAGGCATCCGCCGTCGAGCTCGGTGACGAGGCGGCACGCGGCGTCGAGTGGGCGCTCCCCATCGCGCGCGAGCGGCCCCGAGTCTCCGGA
>BTUT01000543.1:0-2375 GCA_045862935.1 Acidimicrobiia bacterium | reverse complement strand
CCCGGGGTGGGGGAACGGGGAGGTCGCAGCGCAGCCGGATCGGGACGGGTGACGCCCCCACCACAGCCGAGAGCGCGGCGTCGATCCCCCGGTCGTCGAGCACCGCGGGATGCAGTCCCCGCCCGATCGCGCGCAGCTCCGCGATCGACGCGCGGTTCTTCGCACTCGCGCTCGAGAGCAGCGCGCGCGCCTCCTCGGGTCGATCGGGCAGCATCTGGGCGGCGAGGCCGAGGTCGATGCCCAGCGCCACGAGCCGGGTCTGGACCCCGTCGTGGAGGTTGCGCTCGATCCGGCGTCGCTCGCCCGCCACGGCCTCGATGATCTGGCGCCGATCGGCGGTGAGGTGCTCGACCTGCGACTGCATCACCGCGTAGCGGTCGGGGCCGAGCAGCCACGCCGCGTACCCCGCACCGAGGCGGGCCACACCGACGACGACCCGCGGCGGGGCACCGGCGAGCGTGAGCCCGAGCACCGCGAGCACGAAGGACTCGATCAGCGACAGCCCGACGGCCCAGCCCCAGGCGGGAAGGGTGACGAGGTAGACCACCGCGATCCACGCGCCCAGTCCCAAGAGCGCAAGAGCCAGCGCCACGAAGGCGGCGCTCAGGTGATAGCCGACCTGGCGCCACCGCGCCTCGTCGCCCAGGCGGACGCGCACGCTCGCCACCAGTCCGGGGCGTCGAGCCACCGGCCGCGGCTCGACCGTGACCCCGATCATGCGGGCCCGGCGGCGTTCGAGATCGGACCAGAAGCCGACGACCGCGAACCCGGGGATCACCAGCACCAGACCGACCACCGTCCAGGAGACCAGGGCGATCGCCACCGCGAGCAGCGCGACCACCACGAAGGCCGCCGAGCAGACCGCGACGCCGGTCCCGAGGAACCCGGCCGCCCGCCACGACTCCGGATCCCCGATGGGCCCGTACCAGCGGGCGGCGAGGTCACGAACATCTGCCGGCCAACCGCCGCGCGCGCCGCCCTCCACGAGCGGCAGTCTCGCAGACTCCCCGCCAGGGAGGTTCGACGAGCAGCCGGTCCGGCCGGCTGTCGCCCCCGGGAACGCCCGGCGGCGCGGCGGGACTTCGACCGGGACGGGTTCCGTGGGCGATGGGGTGTGTGGGCGATGAGGGACTCGAACCCCCGACCTCCGCCGTGTGAAGGCGGCGCTCTAACCGTCTGAGCCAATCGCCCGAGGCGCACGAGGATACCCGCCGGGACCACGCGCCCCGCGAGCGAGAGTCCTCCCCTCCAGGCCCGCGATCTGCGACCCTGGTGGCATGGCGAAGCAGCGGTCGAAGGCGAAGCAGCAAGCGAAGCGAGCGCGCCAGGAGTCCGGGAAGGCCACGGCGAAGGCGATCCGCGAGCTCGAGCGCCGGATCGCCGCGCTGGAAGCCGAGCAGCGCGTCCTGCGCAAGCGGCTGAAGACGCTCACGAAGCGCCTGGACGACGCCCTGGGTCCCCGGAGGAAGCGCGAGCGCCGCGGTCCGCGGCCGCCGTGGGCCCGGGGCGGCCCCCCGTGGGCCGGGGGCAGGCCACCGTGGGCGCGCGGGATCGGACCCGTCGTGAGCCTGGAGGTCCCGCTCGAGGCCGCCGACCCCGCGGCGCCGCTGTGGGCCACCGTGGCCGCACGCCTCCCCGAGGAGATCACCGCCGTGGGCGACGACGGCCGCGTCGTCCGGTACCGGTACTCAGCCGTGGGTTCGACCCCCCAGGCGCCCCGGTACCGACCCGTCGGCGACCCCGAGACGCTCCCCGACGGCTCGTCCGGGTAGCGCTCCCGGGCGGGGCTCGACCGGCCGTGGGCACGGCCGCCGGCGGGGATTTCCGGCCGGGGTGTGCGAATTCTCCACCCAACGCGCCGCGGCCGGCCGCGGACGTGAGAGAATGGTGCCCGGCACCCGGGCGCAGCGCCCCGGGGAGCCCGCTTCGACGGGGCCGAGCAATCGAGTACGCACTTCGAGGTAGGTGACACCGTGGCGAGGAAGGGACGTGCCCGTCGCTTTCGGGAGGCGCGCGAGCTGAAGCAGGGTTTCGACGACGGCCTCTTCGCCGAGGGTGACCGCACCCTGGCCGACATCGACGGCGACGACGACTCGGGCTGGGACGAAGACGACCTCGACGACGACGAGGGCGACTGGGACGAGGACGACCCTCTCCTCATCGACGAGGGCGGCCGTCAGGCGTCCTGAGTCCCCCGGACCGGGTGCGGTGCTGGTTCCGGTGCCACGGGCACCGACGCGACGCTACGCATCACGCGGGTCGACGCAGTCGGGGTCGATCTCGTAGCGCTTGATCGCGTCGACCACGACGTCGCGCGTGAGCGCACCCTGCGCCGCGAGGCCGTGCAGCACCGCGACCGCGACGTGGCGGGCGTC
>BTUT01000542.1:0-2378 GCA_045862935.1 Acidimicrobiia bacterium | reverse complement strand
CGGGTCCACCGGCTCGCGGTGCGCGGCGGTCCAGGACCAGCCCGCGGCGGTCCCGATGAGCGGTACGACGATCGCGGGCATGGACACGGTGACCCGGGCCGTCACCGTGCTCCCCCGCGCGAGCGCTGCGCCGGGCGCGCAGTCGAGGCCGACGGTCAGCGCCCCGTCGGGCGCACCGCTCCCCTGCTCGACCGCCTCGACCACGCTCTCCGCCACCGACCCGCGGCAGATGCCTTCCAGCGCGACGGCCCGCGACGCCTCCCTCGCGGCGAGCCGGGCCAGCGACTGGCGCGCCGACCACTCCGGGATGCTCGCCACCAGGAGGACGACCGGGACGACGAGCACCGCGATGCCCGCGACCAGCTCCACCGCCGCGAACCCGGCTTCGGGCGTCCGCCGGGTCACGGCAGGTCCTCGCGCACCGCCGCGGACTCGAGCGTGAACGCCCAGACTGGGAGCCCCGGCCACCACGGAACCAGCTCCACTGTGGCCCGGGCGCGCACCACCTCGGGTGTGCCGCCCACGGCGCAGCCGATCGTCACCGCACGGCGCGCCGCGGGCGCGAGCAGGCCCTCCAGGACCGCCCCCGCGCGCGCCTCGCACTCGGCCACGGGAGCATCGGACCGGTTCCCCGCCCGCACACCTTCGTCGAGCGCGGCCCGCACCGCGTTGCGCGTGAAGCGCACGGTGACGAGGTTCGCGAGACCCACGAAGAGCACGAGCGCGAAGGCGGCGGCGACCACGGTCGCGATCGCCGCCGCACCACGCTCGGCTCCTCGGTCATCGACGAGCCGCGAGCCCATCGCTCACACCTGGAGCTGGGCGCGGATCCACTCCATGACGTCGAGCCCGACGGCCTGGAGCACGGCCCAGATCGCGACGAGCGCCGCGATCCCGAGCGCCGCGTTGCCGAGGAGCTCGGCGGTCGCCATGCCGTGCTCGCCCCACCGGCGGTCGGCCAGCGGATCGGCGTCCGCGTCCCCTCCTCGGAGCAGCACCGGATCGAGGGCGGAGTCGAGGACCGATTCCGGACTCGGAGCGACGTCCGGCTCCACCGCCGGGTCGACGATCCGGAGCTCGGGGCCATGGTGTGCGGACCTGCAACGCATCGCGGTTCCTCTCTGTGAGTTGGTGTCTCCTCGCGAACCTCGCGAGACCGTCAGCGACCGCCGAGCACGATGGAGGGCAGCGGGGCGATCACGAAGAGCAACATGATCGGAGCGAGCACCGCGATGGTCGGGACCAACATCGCGGCGCGCCGGCGCGTGGCCTGGCGGCGCAGTTCGTCGCGGCGTACGTCGCGCAGGTCGTCACTCAACGCCCGCAGGGCGACGCCGAGATCGGCCCCGTGCTCCGCGGCGAGCGCAAAGAGCCGGTAGGTACGGGCGGCGTGCGGCTCGGTGGTGCTCCGGGCGGCGTTCCGGAAGGCCTCGGCCTCCGATCGACCGGCGCGGATCGACACGAGCACGGCGCGCAGCTCGTCGACCACGACCCCGTGGCCGCGCTCCACGACGCGGCTGATCGCCTGCACCGGGCCGGCTCCCGCCCGGACGTGGATGGCGAGCACCTGATCGATCGTCACGAGCTCGAGGCGCATCAGCAGACGCCGGTCCTCTGCCATCCGCGCGAGGCGCGCTGGACCGCGCGTGTAGCCGACGGCCGCACCGGTGCCCGCGAGCGCGAGGCAGAGCACGGCCGAGTGGAGGACCAGTGCACCGAGCACCACACCTCCGCCGGCCGCGAGGCCCGTGTGCACCAGCTGGCGCACCCGGAACGCGTCGACGTCCACACGATCGAGGCCCGCGGCGCGCAGCTGCTCGGCGATGCGCCCGCTCCTCGCGCCGGTCCTCTCGCTGGCCTGGAGCTGACCGGCCGGCACGCGGCGGAGCCAACGTCGGGCGTCGAGGCCCCGCCTTGCCGTCGGGCTCGGTGACCAGGAGGACCCGGTCGCGGGTCCACCGTCGGCCGGCGCCCCAGGTCGGTACGGCGCGACGCGCCGGCTGAGCGCAGCGCGCTGCCCGCGAGCGGCTCGGACCACGGCCGCGAGCACCGCGAGCGCGCTGAGGGCCATGAGCAGGCGCTGATGGCTCACCGGCCACGACTCCCCTCGCCAGCCTCGCTCCGGCCCCCTGGCGCCGTGAACACCCGCGGCTCGGCGGGTTGCCGACCAAGGCGACCCAGCCAGAGCGCGCCGACGACGCTCAACAGCCCTGCGCCTCCGACCACGAGCAGCCCGGCGCTCCCCCGGTAGAAGTCGCGGAAGGGACCGGCGCGAGCGGTGAGCGCGACGAGCACCAACCACGGCAGGACGAGGACCGCGCGTGCGTTGATGCGCATCTCGAGACCCTCGGTGTCGATCTCCTCGAGCACCTTCACGT
>BTUT01000541.1:0-2388 GCA_045862935.1 Acidimicrobiia bacterium | reverse complement strand
GCGCCGACTCCTGTGCGAGTCGACCACGAGGGGCACCATGGCCCAACGTCCGAACATCCTGCTGATCACGACCGACGAGGAGCGATACCGGATCCCGCGCCCTCCGGGCTTCTCGCTCCCGGCCCGCGACCGCCTGGCCGAGTCGGGGGTCACGTTCGACCGGTACTACGCGGCCTCGACGCTGTGCAGCTCCGCGCGGTCCGTGATGTACACGGGCCGACACGTGCCGATCACACAGGTCTACGACAACGACAACATGCCCTACGTCCGTCCGCTCGATCCCGGTTTGGGCACGATCGGGACGATGCTGCGCGACCGGGGGTACTTCTGCACGTATCAGGGGAAGTGGCACCTGTCGAACGCCTACGTCGATCCGTCCAACCCCGTCTCGACGGCCGACGCGCTCGAGCCCTACGGGTTCTCGGGATGGAACGACTGGGGTGACATCGACGGCGGGGCGTGGGCCGGGCTGCGGGTCGATCCGGTGATCGCCGGTCAGGCCGTGAGGTGGCTGCGCGACCGCGCCGGAGACGTCGCCCGAGAGCAGCCGTGGTTCATGGCGGTGAACTTCGTGAACCCGCACGACATCATGAGCTTCGACTACGGCGGCGGATCGGCGGTCGACCTTCCGCTCGGGCTCGCCCACGCCGTGAAGACGCGCCCGCCAGCCAGCATCCCGGTCTACCGGCGCGAGTGGGACGTCGATCTCCCGGCGAGCGTGCACGACGACCTCTCGGGCGCGGTGCCCGCAGTGCGTGAGTACGCACGGATGCTCGACATCGTGTTCGGGCCGGTCACGTCGGACGAGCACTGGCGTGCGGGCATCAACTTCTACCTGAACTGCTTGCGCGACGTGGACCGCAGCATCGAGCTGGTGCTGGACGCGCTCGACGCCTCCGGTCAGGCCGACCGCACGATCGTGGTGCTCACCGCCGATCACGGTGAGATGGCCGGCTCCCATGGCCTGCGCCAGAAGGCGAACTTCGTCTACGACGAGAACTTCCACGTTCCCTTGGTGATCAGCCACCCCGAGGCGCGCGGTGGTGCCTCGACGAACGCGCTGGCGTCGGCCGTCGATCTCGTGCCCACGCTGCTGGAGCTCGCGGGCGTCGACCCGGCGACGGTTCCGACCGAGGGCCCCGGTCTTCCCGGGCACTCGCTCGTGCCCGCGTTGAGTGGGGGTCACGTGCGCGACGGTGTGCTGAGCGCGGTGGAGTCGGTCATCGGGCTCGACGCGGAGTTCTGGGCTGCCTTCGACGATCCCGCCGCGGGTGACCGGCTCGTCTCCGGAGAGCTGCGACCCGACTTCCGCAAGCGCGGGTTCCTGCGTGGCTACACGGATGAGCGCTTCAGCTTCGGGCGCTACTTCTCGCCGTTGGAGCCCAACCGGCCGGGCGACGTCGAAGCGCTCTTCGCCCACAACGACGTGGTCCTCTACGACCGCGTCGAGGACCCCGACGAGGTGCGCAACCTCGCGCTCGATCCCGCCCGCCGGGACCTCGTGGGTGAGTACTCGGCGAAGCTCGAGGCGTTGATCTCCGACGAGATCGGTGACGACCTCGATCGGTGGGTGCTGGAACGACCGAACCTCGTCGGCTGGCCCGAGTGGCGCGGCGACGCGGTCGCGTGATCCGGCCCGCGCCGCCGACGCCCGGCGAGCTCAGCTCCAGCGGTCACCGGTACCGAGGTCGCCGGCGGGCGCACCCGGAGGTCGCGAGAACCGGGGGTTCGGGAGCCGGGTGATGCCGCGCTCGGCGAGCAGCGCGTGGTAGCCCTCCTTGTCGACCGGCACCGGAGTCACGTCACCCGCGTGGTGCTCGAGGAACGTGCAGCCCTCCGGTCCGGCGATCAGCGGGCCGAACGCCGCACCCCGCTCGAGCACCACGAGGGTGTTCGGTCCGCAGACCCGGTCACCCACGGTGAGCTCGCCGTCGAGGACGAACAGCAGGTGATCGCTCGAGTGGCCGTGACGCTCGAGGACCAGGCCCGGGTCGTAGCGCGTGTACGCCACGAACCGCTCGGGGGTCCACTCGAGGAACCGGATGTGGACGCCCACCCGACGGTCGCCGTGCAGCTGGGCCACGACCTCGGTGGGCGCGACGTCGTCGATCGTGACGAACCTCGGCTGCGGCTGGGGTCCGGGTGGAGGGCCCACCCGGGCATCGTAGGTCACGGGATTGGAACGCGTTCTCGCCCGGCGCGAGAGTGTCCGTCGCTCCAGGGAGGGTTCCATGGACATCGCGGGAAAGGTCGCCGTCGTGACCGGGGCGGGCTCGGGGATCGGGCGGGCCACGGCCCGAGCGCTCGCGTGCGAAGGCGCGTCGGTGGTGGTGTCCGACATCGACCCGGCCGGGGGAGAGGAGACCGTCGCGCTCATCACCGGTGACG
>BTUT01000540.1:0-2391 GCA_045862935.1 Acidimicrobiia bacterium | reverse complement strand
GGACTCCCCGCCCCGCGTGCGCGCGGCGAGCGGACGCCCCGAAGCGGTGGCGGGGTCGTAGACGACCACGCACGACCGGTCGGCCTGGACGAGCGAGTCGAGCACGTGATCGAGCACGAAGGTGAGCAGCCGCGGCTCGTCGAAGATCAGATCGCTCAGCTTGGAGAGGCTGTCGAGGAAGTCGAGGCGCGCCTGCAGCGTGCGCCGGACGTGGTAGGTGTCGCTGACCAGGCCGTGCTCGATCTCGGCGGGAATCGACAGCACCACCTCGCCCTGGGGCGCGTCCACCAGCCGCACGTTGCGGACCGGCGCGGTCTCGGGCGCCGGCGACGCGCCGGTCGTGAACACCGCGACGACGCCGCCGAAGGCCACCGTGTCGCCATCGGCCAGCCGGGTGGGCGCGGAGACGGGACGGCCGTTGAGGTCGGTGCCGTTCGCGCTGCCGAGGTCCACGAGCTGGCACACGCCGTCGTCGACGGCAATCGAGGCATGCCGCCGCGACACGCTGGCATCGTCGAGCTGGAGGTCGACGCTCCGGCTGCGGCCGACGACGAGCGTGTGGTCGAAGTCGACGAAGGAACCGGACCGCGGTCCTGAGCGGAAGGTCAGCCGCGCCATCGCGCACCGGAGCCGTATGGGGTCCTACGCGCCGCGCGCTGCACCATCACCTGGAGGATGGCATCGGCTGCCGTGAGAGCAGGCTGAGGACGGCCTTGGCCAGTGACTCCAGCGCGGGCGCGGGGGCCGGTGGTTCGGTCGTGCCCACCTCGAGCATGTCGAACATCGACAGCAGCTTCAACACGCGGCCGCCGAGGTGAGGCGAGGTCGTCGCGGCCGCGTCGGACGCCACCGGGCGCAATTGCGAGAGCGCCTCCTTCACGGTGGGCGCGACGGTGAAGGCCTGGGCCAGGCCCGAGACGTCGAGCACCGAGCGCACCATGTCGTTCAGGCTGCACAGGACCAGCGTGCGCGAGGTCTTGCCGAGCTTCTTGCCGAGCATCACCAGCACGCGCAGCGCGGCGCTGGTGATCAACTCGACCCTTGAGAAGTCCAGGACGACGTGGTGCGGCCCGGCATCGAAGGCGGCCATCGCCTTGCGCTCGAGGTCGGGCGCCGAGCGCGTGTCCAACGCGCCGTCCGGTGTCAGCACGCATGCGTGCTCGAGTGTTTCGACGCGAATCTCCATCACGACCCCGGGCGGGCCCACGCGATGCCGGCGCCGGAACCAGCCGCGCCACGCGACGACGTGTAGTGGAAGACGAGTTCGATGTTGCCGACGCGCACGCGGTCGCCGTCGGCGAGCACGTGCGAGGCGATGCGCTGTCCGTTGACGAACGTGCCGTTCTGCGACTGCAGGTCTCGCAGCAGGTAGGCGCCCTCGCTCGCCGAGATCATGGCGTGCCGGCGCGAGATGTCACCCGACTTCAGGCGGATCTGGTTGTCGTCGGCGCGGCCGATGTAGTTCATCGCACCGAGCCGGAACTCCGTGAGGCCGTGCGCGGCGTCCACCAGCACCGCATCGGGCAGGATGAAGGTCGCGTCGGCGTCGGGCTCCTGGGTGGTCTGCCCGGCGTCGGCGGGAGGCTCCTCGGGATCGGCGAAGAGCTGACTCGGCACCTCGAACAACTGCGTGGGCGCCTGCTGGAACGCCAGCGACGGGGCTTCGGGTCCGGACGCGGCCTCGGGTTCGGGCGCAGCCTCGGCCTCGGCCTCGGGCGCGGCCGAGGCCACGACCGGCAGCGGCGGCGGCTGGGACGGCGGAGGCGAGGGGGCCTCAGGTTCCGGCGAGGCCACCGCCGGCATCCCCTCGGCCTCAGGTGCAGCCTGGATGTCCACCTCGTCGGGTGCCAGATCGGGTGTCGCCGTCGCGATGGGGGCTGACGCCGCGGGCTCGACCGCCGGCAATTCGACGGCGACGCCCTCGGGCTGGGCCGACTCGGCCTCGACATCGGCGTAGGCCTCGACGAACCGGGCCTTGAGCGCTTCGAGCGCCTCGAGTTCGGCCTGACACGTCGCGAGCACGTCCTCGGGGGCGCGGATCCGTTGTGCGAGTACCTCGTCGTCGATCTCGCCTACCGAGTGGCGGAACTCGATCTCGGCCTTGTCGAACTCGGCCGAGCGCCGGGTCTCGGTGACCGCGTCGTGGCGGGTGCGCAGCTTCCTGAACTCCACGCGGGCCCGCGCTTCGAGTGGCGCGGCGCGTTCGGTCAGCGCCGATTCGCGGCGGTCGTAGTCGCCCACCACGCGTTCGTAGACCCGCGCGTCGACGCGCGCCTTCATCTCGTCGGCGCGCGCACGGAACGCGACGAGTTGCGCCTGCTCGTGACGGATGGCGACGAGGTCGTCGAGGACCGAGGTGTCGATCTCGGGGTTCGCGTCTTTCATGGTGAC
>BTUT01000539.1:0-2401 GCA_045862935.1 Acidimicrobiia bacterium | reverse complement strand
GGGGCTTCACACCCCTAACGAGAGCCCGTTCGCCCCGCCGTGCGCGTTCGTGGCCGGGGGGTTGCGCGCGCTCGGCGGCGCCGCCCTCCACCGCTATCCGGACCGCGCCGCGCACGCGCTGCGGGCGGGGATCGGGGCCCACCTCGGTCAGCCGGCCGAGCGGGTCTTCGCCGCCAACGGCTCGAACGAGGTGCTCCAGACGCTGCTGCTCACCTACGGCGGGCCGCGCCGTCGCGCCCTCGTGTTCGAGCCCACCTACGCGCTCCACGCCCACATCTGCCGGATCACCGCGACCGACGTGGTGACCGGGGAGCGCGACTCCGACTTCCGCGTCTCACCGACCGAGGCCGGGCTCCTCGTCGCGGCCGAGCGCCCCGCGATCGTGTTCGTGTGCAGCCCGAACAACCCCACCGGGACCGTGGAGCCCCGGTCGACCCTCGAGAGCCTGCTGGCGTCGGTGATCGACCACGGCACCGGGCTGCTCGTCGTCGACGAGGCGTACGGCGAGTTCGCCGACTTCAGCGCACTCGACCTGGTGGCCGACGACGTGCCGCTCGTCGTCGTGCGGACCTACTCGAAGGTCTGGTCGCTCGCCGCGCTCCGCCTCGGCTTCTGCATCGGCCCGTCCGAGGTCGTCGCCGAGCTCGACAAGGTGGTGCTCCCGTACCACCTCTCGACGGCGACACAATCCGCGGGGCTCGCGGCGCTCGGGTTCCGTGACGAGATGGAGCGACGCGTGAGGACGCTCGTGGCGGAGCGCGAGCGGCTCGCCGCGCGCTTGTCGGGGCTCCCCGGCCTCGGCGTGTACCCGTCGGGCGCGAACTTCGTGCTCGTGCGCGCGGGCGGTGACGGTCACGCCCTGTGGCAGGCGCTCGTCGACCGCGGCGTCCTCGTGCGGGACTTCTCCCGCTGGCCCCGCCTCGACGACTGCTTGCGGATCACCGTGGGGGCGCCCGAGGAGAACGATCGCTGTGTCGCCGCGCTGCGTGAGATCCTGGAGGCCCCATGAGCACCCCGACGCCCGTCCGTGCCGCGCAACGGCACCGCGCGACGAAGGAGACCGAGGTCGACGTGCGGCTCGTCGTCGACGGTGCCGGCGACGTGCGCTCTTCGACGGGCATCCCGTTCTTCGACCACATGCTCGAGCAGCTCGGCAAGCACGGGGGGTTCGACCTCTCGATCGAGGCCGTCGGCGACCTCGAGGTCGACGCGCACCACACGGTCGAGGACGTCGGCATCGCCCTCGGGACCACGCTCAAGGAGGCGCTGGGCGACAAGGCGGGCGTCCGGCGCTTCGCCTCGTCGATCGTGCCCCTCGACGAGGCGCTCGTGCAGGTGGCGCTCGACCTCTCGGGACGCCCGTTCATCGTCTACGAGGTCGATCCCGTCGCCGAGTGGATCGGGACGTTCGACCCACAGCTCTGCGAGGAGTTCTGGCGGGCCTTCGCGTTCGGTGCCGATCTCACCCTCCACATCCGCTCCCTGTCCGGGGTGAACGGCCACCACGTCATCGAGGCGTCGTTCAAGGGGGTGGCCCGCGCGCTTCGCGACGCGGTGCGGCTCGAGGGCGGCGGCATCCCGTCGACCAAGGGCGTGCTCTGAGCGGTGGACCTGCTGCCCGCGATCGACCTGCGCGCGGGCCGCTGCGTGCGGCTGCACCAGGGCGACTTCGCCGCGGAGACGGTCTACGACGACGACCCGGTGGCGGTCGCCCGCGCGTTCGCCGCCGCCGGCGCTCGGTGGATCCACGTCGTGGACCTCGACGCGGCGCGCACCGGTGAGCCCGCGAACCTCGCGGTGATCGAGCGGATCGCCGAGTCGGTCGACTGTGCGATCCAGAGCGGAGGCGGGGTGCGCAGTGAGGCCGCGGCTTCCGCACTCCTGCTGGCGGGCGCGTCGCGGGTGGTCGTGGGCACCGCGGCCGTGGAGGACCCGGGCCTCGTCGACCGTCTGTGCGCAGAGCATCCGGGCCGGGTCGCCGTGGGACTCGACGCCCGGGGGCGGGACGTCGCGGTCCGGGGATGGGTCGAGGGCAGCGGACGTGACCTGCTCGACCTCGTATCGCGCTTCGAGGCCTCGGGTGCGGTCGCGCTCGTCGTCACCGAGATCGCTCGCGACGGCACGATGGCCGGGCCCGACGTGGACCAGCTGCGAGCGGTGGTTGGCGCCACGACCGTGCCGGTCATCGCGAGCGGGGGAGTCGGCACGCTCGCCGACCTGCTCGTGCTCGCCGACCTGCGGGTGGGGACGCGGCGCCTCGCCGGGGCGATCGCCGGCCGGGCCATCTACGAGGGCCGGTTCACGGTGGCCGAGGCGCTCGCGGCGCTCGGATGACCGCACGAGTGCGGCCTCGTCCCGGAACCTGCCGCGACGGGGACGACGCGATACGGTCGGGCCCGAC
>BTUT01000538.1:0-2406 GCA_045862935.1 Acidimicrobiia bacterium | reverse complement strand
GACCCGGATCCCCGACCTGCTGCGTGCCGGTCCCACGTACTCGTTCGAGTTCTTCCCGCCTCGCACCCCCGAGGCCGAAGCCACCCTCGAGCGGACGATCGTGGAGCTCGAGCCGCTCCACCCGTCGTTCGTGTCCGTCACCTACGGCGCCGGCGGGTCGACGCGCGACCGCACGCACGAGCTCGTGGCGCAGATCAACCGCACGTCGGGGATCACGGCGATGGCCCACCTCGCGTGTGTCGGCCACACGCACGCGGAGCTCGACGAGATCGTCGGTCGCTACCGCGACGCGGGCATCGAGAACCTTCTCGCGCTGGGCGGCGACCCACCGGCGGGCGTCGACCTCCCGCCCGGCGAGCTCACCTACGCGGTCGAGCTCGTCCGTCTGATCCGCACGGTCGGCGACTTCTCGGTGGGCGTCGCCGCGCACCCCGAGCCGCATCCCCGCTCGCCCGACCGCGCCACCGACCGTCGCCGCACGGCGGAGAAGCTCGCCGAAGCCGACTTCGCGATCACGCAGTTCTTCTTCGACGCCCACCACTACTTCGAGCTCGTCGACGCGCTGCGGACACTCGGGGTCGACAAGCCGGTGATCCCCGGGATCATGCCGGTCACGAGCATCGGCGCCATCCAGCGCATGGCGCAGCTCCAGGGCTCGGAGTTCCCCACGTGGCTGGCGGCGAAGCTGCGCGCCGTGGAGGACGATCCCGAAGCCGTGCGCAAGGTGGGCGTCGAGGAGGCGACCACGCTCTGTCAGGCGTTGCTCGAGGGGGGCGCGCCCGGGCTGCACTTCTACACGCTGAACCGCTCGACCGCGACCCGCGACATCCACGCGAACCTGGGCGCCGCCTGAGGGACGCGACGCCCACGGCCCGACGGCGGCCGGTGAGTGGGCCGTGCCCGACGGGCTGCTCAGCCGGCGCGTTCGAGACGGTCCGCTCAGAGGGCGCGCTCGAGGCGACCGACGACCGTGTCGATCGCCTCGTACTGCTGGGGCAGCGGCTTCGCCTGGTTGAGGAACGCGAAGCTCGTGATCGCGCGACCCACCCGAGCGAGGAGCAGGTCGTTGACCAGCACGGTGCTCTGCGAGGGCTGCTGGGCGGTCGGCGACGTGGTGGCGTACACCTGGATCGTGAACCCCGCGGCCTCGTCGGCGCCCGCCGGCACATCGGTGACGGGCGCAACCACCACTCGCAGCGACGCGATGCCCGGTCGGGAGAACGCCTCCCTCACGACCCCTTCGATGCAGGCCGCGGCGCGGCTCTCGCGGTAGGGCTCGAGCGCACGCTTCGCCTCCTTGGCGGTCTTCAGCACGACCACCGAGTTGTTGATCATCGTCAGCTCCGACTTCGTGAAGTCGGGCGACTGCGTGGCCCGGGGCCGCAGGGTCTGGTTGACGGTCTCGATCCCGGCGCACGCCGGATCGGTGGACGGCTCGGTCCGGCTCCGGGGGGTGGCGACCCAGCCCGCCTCGAGGTCGCTGCGCTTGAGGACGGCCTGCTTCTCGATGGCCTGGTCGCTCGAGCCGGGTGCCGCGCGAGCTGTCGCGCCGGTTGCCGCGCCCGCGGCCGGGAGCAGGCCCGGGGCCACCATCGCGGAGAGGAATGCGGTGATCGCGCCGGCGAGGACGGCCGGGCGCGACGCGGAACGCGCACGAGAACGCGGCAATGGGTCTCCTGTTCGACGTGGCGGAGGAAGTGGGATTTGAACCCACGGTGCCCCTTGCGGGACACAACGGTTTTCGAGACCGCCCCGTTCGGCCGCTCCGGCATTCCTCCGCCGGTGATTCTACGGGTTGCCCGTCCCGGCTCTCGGCCGGAGATCAACGCCGGCGCGTGAAGAAGTCCTGCAGGAGACGGGCGCAGTCGCCGTGACGCACGCCGTCGAGGACCGTGACGGCGTGGTTGAGGCGGGGGTCGGCGCCGAGGTGGTAGAGGCTGCCGAGCGCGCCGGCCTTCGGGTCGGGGGCGCCGAACACCACCGCATCGAGGCGCGCGAGCACGGCCGCCCCCGCGCACATCGGGCAGGGCTCGAGCGTCGTGACGAGGAAGTGGCCGCCGAGGTGGGAGGTGCCCGCCGCGGCGGCCGCGTCGCGGATCGCGAGCAGCTCCGCGTGCGCGGTGGGGTCGGCGAGACGCTCGCGCTCGTTGTGGCGCCGCGCGACGACCGCGCCGTCGGCCGTCCGCGCGACGACCGCGCCGATCGGCACGTCGTCGTGCGCGAGGGCCGAGCGCGCCTCGTCGAGTGCGAGGCCCATGAGCGCTTCGACGTCCCCTCCCAGCATCACGGCCACGCGCTCAGAGGGGCGTGTACTCCTGGCCGCCCACGGCGGTGACGCCGCCGTCGGCGACCACGGCCGAGCCCTGGAGGTAGCACGCGTCGACGGAGAGCAGGAAGCGCACAAGC
>BTUT01000537.1:0-2411 GCA_045862935.1 Acidimicrobiia bacterium | reverse complement strand
GCTGGGTCCCGGTCGAGATCTGATTCGTGTCCCCGTCGCCAGTGACGGCCAGCGTGACGGCGATGCCGATGGCGAGGGCGGCCGCGACGGCGCCGACGGTGATCCAGATCTGGTTGCGGGTCATGCGTGCTCCTGCCTGCTCCGGGGGCCTCGCCACGCGGGTCGATCCACCGGTCGGATCGACTCGCCGTGCCGGTCAGCCCGGCGGACCGGGCGGACCAGTTGGTCCTGCTGACAGTCTGGCCGCCCAGTCTGGCCGGTCAGTGGCACGCCACGAGCGCGGCGGCATGGTGCACGAAGGCCTCGGCCCGGCGGGCGATGACCTCGGGGTTGCCCGTGCTGGCGCCACTCCGGGCACCCTTGATGCGACGGGCGTACGCGCCCTCCACGATGCAGCCCATCTTCCAGTAGGAGAACGCCTCCAGCCACCCGAGCGCCGACAGGTCGCGCCCGGATTGCAACGCGTAGAGGTCGATCACCTCGGCCCGGCGCGGGAAGCCGGGATCGAGCGTGGGTGAGGCGTCGATGAACCGGACGGGGTCGCCCGGGTCGCTCCAGTAGCAGATGCTCCACGCGAAGTCGGCCGCCGGGTCGCCGCTGGTGGCGCGCTCCCAGACGAGCACCGCCGCGATGCGGCGGTCCGGGCCGAGCACCGTGTTGTCGAAGCGGTAGTCGCCGTGCACGAGCCCGGGCTGGCCGGACTCGGGTGGGACGCTGCCCGCGAGCGCGGCGTGGACCTCGTCGAGCACCGGCAGGTCGCGCACCCGGCCTGCGTCGACCTGGGTCTTCCAACGCGCGAGCTGGCGCTCGACGTAGCCGGTGTGACGCGACGCGATCGCGTCGAGGCCGGTCGCCTCGAGGTCGAGGGCGTGGAGCTCGGCCTGCACCGTCACGAGGGACTCGGTGGCCGCGACGTAGTCGGCGGCCGTGAACCCGTGGCTGTCGGCGGGGCTGCGCAGGATGAGCCCGTCGACGAAGTCCATCACGAAGAACGGGGCGCCCGTCACCGACGGATCGGCGCAGTGGGCGAGCGGCGCGGGCACGGGAACGTCGGTGTGGTGGAACAGCGCGGCGAGGATGCGCCACTCCCGGTCCATGTCGTGCGCGGTGGCGAGCACGGCGGTCACCGGCGGCCGCCGCAGCGCGACGACGTGACCGCCGGCGTCGGCGACGCGGTACGTGAGGTTCGAGCCGCCTGCGGCGACCAGCGAGAACGTGAACGGCGCGCGGAGGGCCTGCACGTGCGCGGGAAGCCACTCCGACAGCGCCTCGGTGTCGAGTCCCGGTGTGTCCGCGCTCCCCGGCTCGGCGCTCATGACGCGGGGAACTCGACAGGCAGGTGCTTGATGCCGTTGATGAAGTTGGACCGCAACCGCGACACCTCGCCGGCGAGCTCCATGCGGGGGATCCGCCGGAGCAGCTCCTCGAACATCACGCGGATCTCGAGCTTCGCGAGGTGCGAGCCGAGGCAGAAGTGCGGTCCGCCACCCCCGAACGCCTCGTGCTCGTTGGGGCTGCGGGTGATGTCGAAGCGGTGCGGATCGTCGAACACCTCGGGATCGTGGTTCGCGGCGATGTACCAGAGCGCCACCTTGTCGCCGGCCCGGATGGTCTCACCGCGCAGCTCGAAGTCGCTCCGGGCGGTGCGGCGCATGTACATCACCGGGGACGAGTAGCGCAGCATCTCCTCGACGGCGTTCGGGAGCAGCTCGGGGTGCGCGAGGAGCAGCGCACGCTCCTCGGGGTGCTCGATGAGCGCGAGCAGGCCGTGGGAGATCAGGTTGCGGGTGGTCTCGTTGCCGGCGACGGCGAGGAGCTCGAAGAAGAGGTCGAACTCGAGATCGGAGAGGCGCTCGCCGTCGACCTCGGCGTGGAGCAGCGCGCTCACGATGTCGTCGCCGGGATCCGCACGCTTGGCGGTCGCGAGATCGTTCGCGTACGCGAACATCTCGAGCATCGCGTTGCGCGCGACCTCCTCGGACACGGCGTACTCCGGGTCCTGCGAGCCGATCATCTGGTTGGACCAGGTGAAGAGCTGGTGACGGTCCTCGTGGGGCACGCCCATGAGCTCCGCGATCACCTGGAGCGGGAGCTCGGCGGCCACGTCGACCACGAAGTCGCACTCACCGCGTGGCGCGATCGAGTCGATGATGTCGGCGGCGATCGCGCGCACGCGGTCGTGGAGCCGCTCGACCATGCGCGGGGTGAAGCCCTTGTTGACGAGGAGCCTCAGCCGCGTGTGCCTCGGCGGGTCCATCATCAGCATCATCATCCGCTGCTGAGCGAGCTCCTCGTCGCTGGCGGCCTCCACGAGGCTGATGCCCCACTCGCTCGAGAACACCGGCCATTCGTGGCTGACGCGGTGCAGGTCGTCGTGGCGGGTGATGCACCAGAACCCGGCGCCGTCGGAC
>BTUT01000536.1:0-2412 GCA_045862935.1 Acidimicrobiia bacterium | reverse complement strand
GCCGACGGGTACTGGGAGGACGTCGGCACCACCGAGGCCTACCTGCGCGCGCACGCCGACGTGCTCGACGGGCGGGTCCAGGTCGAGGTCGCGGGCTTCCAGCTCGGCGAGGGGATCTGGCTCGGCGAGGGCTCCGAGGTCGATCCGCACGCGAAGCTCGTGGCGCCGGTGGTGATCGGCCCGAACTGCCGCGTCGAGGCGGGCGCCGAGCTGCGGGCCTACACCATCCTCGGCACCGACGTCGTCGTGCGAGCGGACGCGCTGCTCGAGCGCACGGTGTGCCTCGATCACGTGTTCGTGGGCCGTGGGGTCCACTCGCGGGGTGCGGTGATCGGCCGCTCGACCGATCTCCGGCCCCACGCCCGCCTCGAGGAGGGGGTCGTCGTCGGCGACGAGTGCTTCGTGGGCGAGTCCGCGGTGGTGAACCCCGGCGTACGGATCTATCCGTTCAAGACGGTCGAGGCCGACGCGGTGGTGAACGCGTCCATCGTGTGGGAGAGCCGGGCGGCACGCACGCTCTTCGGCCCGCGCGGCATCCGGGGCCTCGCGAACGTCGACATCACCCCCGAGGTCGCGGTCCGGGTGGCCGCCGCGTTCGGCACCGCGCTGTCCAAGGGCTCGGTGGTGACGGTCAGCCGTGACACGAGCCGGGCCGCCCGCGCGCTGAAGCGGGCGATGATCGGCGGGCTGAACCTCGCCGGCGTCAACGTGGAGGACATCGAGCTCGCGACCGTCCCCGTCACGCGTTTCCAGGTGCGCAACAGCCGGGCGACGGCCGGCGTGACGGTGCGCCTCGTGCCCGACGACTCCGACAGCATCGAGATCCGGTTCCTCGACACCGACGGGCTCGACATCGACGCGAGCATGCAGCGCAAGGTCGAGCGTCTCCTCAACCGAGAGGACTTCCGTCGGGCCTTCGCCGGCGACATCGGCGACATCGTCTTCCCGCCGCGCTCGATCGAGTTCTACACGGCCGCGCTCGAGCGCAGCGTCGACGCGCAGGTCGTGCGGGGGCGGGCGCTGAAGGTGGTGCTCGACTACTCGCACGGCGCCGCGTCGGTCGTGATGCCGTCGGTGCTCGCCAAGCTCGGTGCGGACGTGCTCGCGGTGAACCCGTTCGCCAGCACCGGTCCGGCACTCGCGACCCCCGACCCCGCCGTTCGGGGTGCGGAGCTCGCGCCCCTCGTCCGGGCGTCGGGCAGCAGCCTCGGCTTCGTGATCGGGGCCCACGGCGAGGAAGCCACGATCGTCGACGACGAAGGGACGGTGCTCGGCCCCGATCAGGCGCTCATGGTCGTGGTCCTCCTCGTCGCCGCCCGCCACCCCGGGGCGCGCATCGCGCTCCCCGTCTCGACCACCCAGCACGCCGCCCGGCTCGCCGAGGCCCACGGTGCCGAGGTGGTCTGGACCCCCACCGGTGCGGCCGGCCTCCAGGAGGTGGCCGCGCAGGGCGGCATCACGTTCGCCGGGGGTGCCGACGGAGGCTTCATCTGGCCGGACCTCCTGCCCGCGCCCGACGCCATGGCGACGCTCGCCAAGCTCCTCGACCTCCTCGCCCACGAGGCCCGCCCGCTGTCGGAGATCGCGCGGGGGCTGCCGGCGGTCCACATCGCGCACGAGTCGGTGCCGACCCCCTGGGAGCGCAAGGGGGCCGTGATGCGCGAGCTCGTGGAGCGGGTCCCCGCGGACTCGCTCGTCCTCATCGACGGGGTGAAGATCCGTCGGGACGACGGCTGGGTGCTCGTGCTGCCCGACCCGGAGGACGCGCTCACCCACGTGTACGCGGAGGCGGATCGCGAGGTCGACGCCCGTCAGGTCGCCGAGGAGTTCGCCCGGCGCATCCGCCAGACGGTGCGCTGACCCGGACCCGGCGCGTACGATCCCGCCGACCTTCTCCGAGGAGCGTGGCAGACCGTGAACCACCCCGAGCACCTGCAGTACTCGATCGAGCACGAGTGGGTGGCCGTCGACGGCACCCACGCGCGTGTGGGGATCACCGACTTCGCGCAGGACGCGCTCGGAGACGTCGTGTTCGTGAACCTGCCCGCCGAGAGCGCGGCGGTGACCGCCGGCGCGGTGTGCGCCGAGGTCGAGTCCACGAAGTCGGTGTCCGACATCTACGCGCCGGTGTCGGGCACGGTCGTCGAGGTGAACCACGCGCTCGACGACGCACCCGAGCTGGTGAACGCCGACCCGTACGGCGCGGGGTGGATCTTCGTCGTCGAGATGAGCGACCCGTCCGAGCTCGCCACCCTCATGGACGCGAGCGCCTACCGAGAGATGATCGAAGCCGGGTGAGCCGTTCCGGGGTCGGCGCGCGGTGGCTGCTGCGCGATGACCTCGACGTCGTGAGCGACGCCGCGGGACAGATGACCGCCGACGTCGGGCTCCTCGAGTCGGTGCTCGCCGGTG
>BTUT01000535.1:0-2413 GCA_045862935.1 Acidimicrobiia bacterium | reverse complement strand
GACGGCCCCGGCCGGGGCCACGACCACCAGCACGACGTCGCCCGTCGCCACCACGCCGCCGCCGACCGCGGCGAAGGGCAACCAGAAGGACGACGACGGTGGCTTCCCGGTGATCCCCGCGATCGTCGCGATCGTGGTGATCGGTGCGATCGCCGCCGGGTTCGCCGTGTGGGCACGCAACCGCGGTGCTCGACGCCAGGGGCTCGCCGACTGGCGCCGCCAGGCGGCCGACGCGACCGCCCAGGCCGGCGCGGTCGCGCGCGTGCTCTCGATGGGCTCCCCGCCGTCGGGTCAGATCGCCCAGCAGCTCCTCGCGTCGCTGCGCACGTTCGACGACCTCGCCGACACGGCGATCGATGACGACGACGCCGAGTCGGCCGAGCAGGTGCACGGCGCGCTCCAGACCCTGGGCCTCGCCGTCGATGCCGACTACCGGCTCCGGCGCCGCCAGCCGGCACCGCCGCCGGACCAGCTCGAGGCGTCGGCCGAGGCCGTGCGCGTCGCGGCGACCGACGCCGATCGGACGCTGCGCGCCGTGTACCGGAGCTTCACCGGAGGCGACTGATCACGCGCGGGCCGACGCGACCGGGCCCCGCGATGACCGCGGCACTCAGGACGACTGGCTGATCCAGGTCTGCAGGTCGAAGTAGTCGCGCCACGCGGTGATCTTCCCGTCGTGGACCTCGAACACCCCGGCCACGGGAAGCGCGACCGCCTTGCCGTTCACGACGAAGCGGTCGGTGCGCTCGGTGAACACGACGGCGCCGTCGGCGACGAGGTGATGGATCTCGAAGTCGATCTCCTCGGCGGGCGGCACGAACATCTCCAGCACGCCCCGGATCGCGTCGAGCCCCCGAGCCGGCTCGATCGGGATGTTGTGGTACACGGCGTCGTCGGCGAAGAAGGCGAGGATGGCGTCGATGTCCCGCTGCTTCCAGGCATCGCAGAACTGCTCGACGAGCTGCGCGTTGGTCGCCGTCATCGCTCTCCTCCGGGATCGGGGCCGTGTGGGTTCTGGGAGGCTACCGGAGGGAGCGCGCCTGTGAGCCGGCTCAGCGTCCGATGCGCCGATCCACGCCAGAGGTCGTACCCTGACCACACTCGGCAGGGGCGCCGGGCCGCAGGTCCGGCGGGGGTGCGCTCAAGTTTCCCATCGGGGAGCCGATCCTCAGACGATGTCCGCCACCGCCCTCGACCTCCCGCCGCTCCCGGTGCTGGCCCGCCACGCGCTGCCCCGCATCATCGAGGGCGCCGTTATCCCGACGCTGCTGTTCCTCACGCTGTTGAGCGTCGGTGGGCAGTCCTGGGCGATCCTCGGCGCGTTCGCGTGGTCCCTGCTCGTGATCGCCACCCGCCTCGCGCTCGGTCGTCGGGTGCCCACGATCGTCTTCCTCGGCCTGGGCGCGCTGGCGCTCCGGACGACGGCTGCGGTCGCGGCTCACAGCAGCTTCGTCTACTTCCTCCAACCGACGCTCGGTACGGCCACCATCGGCGTGCTCTTCCTCGGATCGGCTCTGTTGGGTCGCCCGCTCGTGCTCCGGCTCGCTCGTGACTTCTGCCCGATCCCCGAGGACGTGATGGGCCACTCGCACCTCCGGCGCTTCTTCCTCGGGATCTCCGTGCTCTGGGGAGTCGTGCAGCTCGTGAACGCGGGGCTCACGTTGTGGCTGCTCCTCAGCCAGTCCTTGGGCACGTTCGTGATCGTGCGCACGACCATGGCGCACACGCTCACCGTCGCCGCGATCACCGTGTCGGTGCTGTGGTTCCGGCGCATCGCCCACCCGGTCGCGCGGCCCATCCCCCACCCCGCGTCGGTCGCGACGGGGGGCTGACGCCACGGGCGACAGCGCCGATCAAGGGTCCGCGTCCCCCACCGGGGTCGCGGCGCGCGCCGACGGTCGACCCGGGGTGGCATGCGAGCGCGTCCCCGAGCGGCCATCATGGTTCGGGCTGCGGCTCGCCGAACCGGCGGCGCGCCCGGACGTCACGGAGCAGCCGGCACGTGGGGACACCACCGAGCACCGCCGAACCCGGTCGCCGGGGAGTACGCCAACGGCAACGGCAGCGGCGCCGGCGCACGATCGTGATCGGCGGCGTGGTGCTCGCCGTCGTCGCGCTGGCTGTGGGCGCGTGGTTCGTCGTCCCGTGCTGCGGCGACGACGGCTCGGACGGCATCCGGAGCGACCGCGTCGCCGGTGGGGCGCGCTCGACGACCACGCTCCCGCCCACCACCACGACCACGCTGCCCCCGACCACGACCACGACGGTCCCACCCGGGCCGCCGTACGCGCTCGGCATCACCCGGTTCACGGCGGTCGACCCCACCCGCGAGACGATGGCCCGCGGGCCCTTCCCCCGCCGGCCGACCCGGGAGCTCCCCGTCGCCGTCTACTACCCCCCCGCCGGGCCGGCG
>BTUT01000534.1:0-2418 GCA_045862935.1 Acidimicrobiia bacterium | reverse complement strand
CACCAACACCTGCCCGAGGCCCCCCGGCCCCTGCCGGCGGGGCACGGGGCCCGGGGGGACGCGGAGCGGTTCGCGCTCGTCGAGCTCGAACACGACGGCGAGGAAGTCCGCCAGGCGCCGGTCGGCGCTGACGAAGCCGATGTCGATGCTGCGCACGGTCATCGGCGGCACGATACGGTGCCCCGTTCCGGCACACAACCACGCCCGTGGCTCCGGGTGAGCAGCCGGGGAAGACCGACGGCGACGAGCGCGACCAGGACGGTGAACAGGATGCCGATCGAGCTGCGAGGACTCGCGTACCTGGGTCTACGGGTGCCCGACGTGGACGCCTGGTACGACTTCGCCACAGGTGTCGTCGGGATGATGCCGGCCCGCCGGGTGCCGGGTGACGACCCGATGACGCCCACGAGCGCCGGCACGGGGCGCACCCTCGACGGTGGCGCGTACTTCAAGGTCGACGAGCGCGTCTGGCGGGTGGCGGTCGACGTCGGCGAGCCGGGGATCGCGTACGTGGGCTTCGAGGTCGGCGACGAGGCGGCGTTCGACGCCGCGGTGGCGCACCTCGTGCGTGAGGGGGTCGGGGTGCGGCGGGGTACCGCCGAGGAGGTCGCGCACCGGTTCGTGCGCGACCTGGCGTGGTGCACGGATCCGTCCGGGGTGCGGGTCGAGATCTGCTGGGGACCCACGGGCGACGGTGGTTTCCGCTCACCGGTCGGCGGGCCCGGGTTCGTGACCGGACACCTCGGTCTCGGCCACTACGTGCTGCTCGTCGCCGATCTGCAGGCGGGCCTCGACTTCTACCAACGGGCCCTGGGGATGAGGCTCAGTGACTACGTGGTGCTCGGCCCCGGGATGTCGGTGCAGTTCCTGCGCTGCAACCCGCGCCACCACACGGTGGCGCTCACCGCGGTCGGCCCGTTCGACGGGGTCCACCACATCGCCTTCGAGCTGCCCGACGTCGACCAGGTGGGCCTCGCGCTCGACCGCGCGGTCGCGGCGGGGATGCAGATCACCGCGTCGCTCGGTCGCCACAAGAACGACCGCATGCTGTCGTTCTACATGCGCAGCCCCGCCGGGTTCGAGGTCGAGCTGGGCTGCGGCGCGCTCCGCGTCGACGACGCGACCTGGGTGGTGAACCACTTCACCGGGGGCGACGAGTGGGGCCACCACGGGTTGACCGGGGAATCGTTGGCGGCGGCTGCGGAGGGAGCTGCGGAATGATCGACTACGACCCGTACGGCGACGACGCGATGACCGATCCGCGCTCGCTCTACGCGCGCATGGTGGCCGACGCGCCGCTGCACCCGATCCCCGAGCACGACGCCTGGGCGGCCGTGGGATTCGACGCGGTCTGGGACATCTGCCTCGACACCAAGCACTTCACCTGCACGCGCGGCCAGACCCCGAACCAGGTGCTGCTGGGGGAGCCGACCGGCCACACGTTCCCGGAGCTCGACCCGCCCGAGCACCGGCTGCGTCGCCGGGTGCTCGCCGACGCCTACACGCGGGAGGCCGCGGTCCGGGACGCGCCGATGATCCGGGCCATCGCGGTCGACGTGCTCGAGCCCCTCCTGGACCACGGTCCGGTCACCATCGACGCCCACCGCGACTACGCGGCGCGCGTCACCGCCCGGGTCGCGGCCCGCAAGGCCGGTCTGCCCGACGCGGACGCCGAGCGGATCCGGCACCGCATGGACGACATGTTCACCCGCGTGCCGCACCAGCGCGGCTCGTCCCCCGAGAACCTCGCCGCGATCGGCGACGTGTTCGGCTACCTCATGGGCGTGATCGCCGAGGCGCGACGTGACCCGGGGTCCGCGTCGGGGCTGCTCCCGCGACTGCTGGACGCGACGGTCGACGGTGAGGCCCTCAGCGACGAGCAGATCGCCGGTGAGCTGCACACCGTGATGGTGACCGGCTCCGAGACGACCGAGCTGGCGGTGGCGGCCACGCTGTACCACCTCGCCGCGAACCCGGAGCAGCTGGCAGCCGTACGCGCCGACCCGGCGCTCGCGTCGCACGCGTTCGCCGAGGCGATCCGGGTGGACCATCCCACGAACGTGCTCTGCCGGGCGGTCGGTGAGGACGTCGAGGTCGCCGGCGTCCCGATGCGGGCCGGGCAGGGCGTCCTCCTCGTCTGGGCGGCGGCGAACCGTGATCCCGCCTACTTCGAGGAGCCCGAGCGCTACGACCTCTCGCGCCGCCCCGAACGCGACCTGCTCTTCGGGCACGGTCAGCACAAGTGCCTCGGTGAGCACCTCGCCATGCAGATGGGCACGATCCTGCTGCAGGAGCTGCTCGCCCGCGTGGAGGAGTACGAGATCGACCACGACGGGGTCGAGCGAACCTACGGCGAGTTCCTCAAGGGGTTCTGCCGCCTCCCGATGCGCGTCGTCCCGCGCTGACCCGAACCGCCGC
>BTUT01000533.1:0-2420 GCA_045862935.1 Acidimicrobiia bacterium | reverse complement strand
CGTGGACCGATGACGACGGCGCCGCCGGAGGCCGGGGACCCGAGTTCCTGATCCGTCAAGCGCTCGCCATGGCCGGCGGCACGTTGGAGATGGCGCGCAACGTGATCAGCGAGCGCGTGCTGGGCATGCCGCGCGAGCCGGCGCTCGACCGCGACGTCCCGTTCCGCGACGTCCCCCGGGGCCCTACCGCACACACCTGACCGCCGCGCGCGGGCCGTGTGGCGATCAGCGCAGCGGGTCGCGCGCCGTGAGCGCGCTGCGGAGCCAGGCGCCGATGTGCTCGAACGCGTCCGGCGCGGCCGGGAAGCCGAAGTTCAAGAACCCGTGTGGCTGTCCCGGAGAGCACACCTCGTCCACCTCGACGCCCTCGGCGCGGAGGCGCCGCGCGTAGGCGCGGCCATCGTCGCGGAGCATGTCGCAGCCACCGAGGACGACGAGTGCGGGTGGGAGCCCGGCGAGCGACTCGGCGTGGAGCGGCGCGGCGTAGGGGTCGTGCGAGATCTCGCGGTCACCCGAGTACGCGCTCCAGTACTTCGCCCTCGCGACCTTGCTGATGACCATGCCGTCGAACAGGTTGTCGGACGGGAACTGCTGGCTGCCGCCCGTCCCCGGGTACAGGAGCGCCTGCCCGGCCAGCGGGGCAGCACCCTGGTCGCGCCGGCGGAGCGCAACCGCGGCCGCGAGGTTGCCGCCCGCGCTCTCACCGGCCACCGCCACGCGCGCCTGGTCGCCGCCGAGCTCCTCGGCGTTCGCGAAGGCCCATGCGGTGACGGCGGCGCAGTCGTCGAGCCCCGCCGGGAACGGGTGCTCGGGTGCGAGCCGGTACTCGACCGACACGACGGTCGCGCCGGAGTGGTGGGCGAGCTCACGGGCCACGTTGTCCATCAGGCCGATGCTGCCGATGCAGAAGCCGCCCCCGTGGAAGTAGACGACGATCCCGGTCGGCGCGAGGTCGTGCCGGTAGGTGCGGATGGGGATGCCGTCGACAGCGCCGTCGACGATGTGCGCGATCTCGCGCGTGGGCGGTGCGCCGACCGGACCACGCGCCAGGGCGAGGACCTCGGGGGAGAGGTCCTCCAGCGGCGTGAGCAGCGCCGGGTTCTCCTCGAGCATCGCGGCGATCCGCGGATCGAGCACGCCTTCGTCGTCCATCGCCTCACCCTACGCCGAGCCGATGCGCTCGACCGGCCGTCGATCCCGTGCCCCGATCCCCTCGTGGTCATCCCGCCCTCGGCGCTCACGAGGACCTGACGGAGACACGGGGGTCGCCGCCGCGGCGGGCTCCGGAGCCGGAGGGCCGAGCGTGGTCGGCACGAGGTGTCGGCACGAGATGGTGACGGGTACGGTGCTCCACGAGCGCACGCGCGCCGGCTCGACCCCGACCGGACCGCGACGAGCGCCAGGGGGGACGGCCGGCGTGATCGAGCGGGCGCGATGACGGCGCGGACCACCCTCGACCTCGAGACCCCGCAGCCCGGCACGTTGGTGATCCGCCTCGCGCGCCCGGAGCGGCTCAACGCGATCAACGAGGTGCTGCTCCGGGAGCTCGAAGACGTCCTGGACGCGACGGGTGCCGACGACGACGTCCGAGTCGTCGTGCTCACGGGTGCCGGCCGGGGGTTCTGCGCGGGGCTCGACCTGCGCGACTTCGGGTCGGGGATCCACGACGCGACCGCGTCGACGCTGGGTGCGTTCCGCTTCCAGGAGCGGATGGGCTCGCTCCCCGTGCGTCTGCGGGACCTGCCCCAGCCCGTCGTGGCCGCGGTGAACGGTCCCGCGGTCGGGGGCGGTCTCGCGCTCGGTCTCGGTGCCGATCTGCGCATCTGCTCGGCGTCCGCGTCGTTCGGGAACGCGGCGATCCGGCTCGGGCTCTCCGGGGCCGAGATGGGGATGAGCTACCACCTGCCGCGGATCGTCGGTACGACCGTCGCCGCGGAGTGGATGCTCACCGGGCGCACGGTGTCGGCCGACGAGGCGTTCCGGTGCGGCCTGGTGAGCGAGGTCGTGGACGACGAGCGGCTGATGGGTCGGGCGCTCGAGCTGGCCGCGATGATCGCCGAGCACTCGCCGATCGCGGTCCGCCTGACGAAGCGCGCGTTGCAGGTCAACACCGACGCCCCCGACCTGCGCGCGGCGCTCGAGATGGAGAACCGCAACCAGGTCATCACCGCGGCGAGCGGCGACTTCGGGAGCGCGCAGGCGCGGTGGAGCCGTCCGTGACGGGTGTGCCGGGCGCGGGCGTGGCGGGCGCGGGCGTGGCGGGCGCCGGCGTGGCGGGCGCGTGAGCCACCCCGGCGATCGGTACGCGGCGTGTGAGGTCGCGCTGCGCCTCGGAGCGTTCCGGGCCGACGTGGCGGGCGCCCGCGCGGCCGGCGTGCGCGCGCTCGGTGTCGACGCCGACGCGGTGGACGCCGTCGGCG
>BTUT01000532.1:0-2425 GCA_045862935.1 Acidimicrobiia bacterium | reverse complement strand
GTGCTCGTGAGCCTGGGCGCGCTCGCCGAGGCGCGACCCGACGTCGTGTCGGTCGACGTGAACCCCCTCATCGTCGTCGGCGGTCGCCCGATCGCCGCCGACGCGCTCGTCGAGGTCGCCGGGTGAGCACGCGGCCCGCCGACCTGCGCCCGCTCTTCGAGCCGCGTGGCGTCGTGGTCGTCGGCGCGTCGAGCCACCCGGGGAAGTTCGGGTTCGTGGCCCTGCACAACCTGCTCTCGGCGGGCTATCGCGGCGGGGTGCACGCCACCAACCTCGACGGGGGCGAGCTCCTCGGGTTGCCGGTGGCCCGCAGCGTCGAGGAGCTGCCCTCCGACGCCCCCATCGATCTCGCGTTCGTCTGCACCCCGGCCTCGACGAACCCGGGGATCCTGCGCGCGTGCGCCGAGCGGGGGATCCGAGCGGTGTTCGTCGCCTCGGGCGGCTACGCGGAGCTGGGTGACGAGGGCCGGCGCGCGCAGGCGGAGCTCGTCGAGCTCGCCGCGACGCTGGGGATCACGCTCGCCGGACCCAACGGCCAGGGAGTCGTGTCCACCCCGGTGGGCATGTGCGCGCAGATCGTGGCGCCCTACCCGCCGGCAGGCTCGATCGGCATCGCCAGCCAGTCGGGAAACTTCGTGTCGTCGTTCATGAACCTGGCCGTCGCGTCCGGCGTGGGCATCAGCCGGGCGGTCTCGGCCGGGAACGCCGCCGCGATCGGCATCGCCGACTACCTCGAGTACTTCGCCGAAGACCCGAGCACGTCGGTCGGCCTCGCCTACGTCGAGGGGCTCGCGGACGGGCGTGCGTTCGCCGAGCGGCTCCGCGCGGTGACCGAGCGGCTCCCCGTCGTGCTCGTGAAGGGTGGGGCGACCACCGGCGGCCAGCGCGCGGCCGCGTCGCACACCGGCGCGCTCGCGAGCGACGACCGCGTCTTCGACGGCGTCTGCCGCCAGGCCGGGGCGCTGCGCGCCGGGTCGATCGAGGAGGCCTTCGAGGCCGCCGCGACCCTCGCCACCCAGCCGCCGCTCTCCGGCAACCGGGTTGCGGTGCTCACCACAGCCGGGGGATGGGGCGTGGTCACCGCCGATGCGATCCACCGCTCGTCGCTCGAGCTCCTCGCGCTGCCCGACGATCTCCGGGCCGCGATCGACGAGCACCTCCCGCCGCGCTGGAGTCGCAACAACCCGATCGACCTCGCCGGTGCGGAGACCCGGGACACGATCCCCGTGGTGCTCGACCTCGTCGCCACGCATCCCGAGGTGGACGCGGTGGTGATGCTCGGCCTGGGGATCCAGTCCAACCAGGCGCGGCTCATGCGCGACGGGCCGTTCTACCCGGATCACGGGCTCGAGCGCATCGTCGCGTACCACGAGCGCCAGGACGCCCGCTTCGCGCACGCCGCTGCCGAGGTGTCGATCCGCACCAGGAAGCCGGTGCTCGTCGCGACGGAGCTCGCGTTCGCCGATCCCGAGAACGCGGGCCCCCGGGCGGTCCGGGACTCGGGACGGCTCTGCTACGTCTCCGCCGATCGCGCCGTGCGTGCCCTCGAGCACTGCTGGCGCGACGCCCGGCACCGGATGCGCCGCGCCGCGGCCGCGCGGTGACCGCCCGATCGTGATCCGCGCGGCACTGGTCGGCGTCCTCGTCGCGGGTGCGATCACCTGCGGCGTGGTCGCGCTGGCGTCGGGTGACGACGTCGCCGAGGCGAAGCCCCCGGCACCGGCGGGCGCGGCCGCCGGGTGGGCACCGCGCCGGGTCCCGCCGCCCGGCGTGGGCGCGGTGGGTGCGACGCGCCTCCAAGCGGCGCTCGATGCCGCCGTGAACGGCACCGACTCGTGCTTCGACGTCCGCACCTCGGCAGGCCCCGTGGCGGCACGCGGGGCCGACGTGCCCTACATCGGTGCGTCCACCCAGAAGCTGCTCACGGGTGCGGCGGCCATCGCGGTGCTCGGCCCCGACACGACACTGAGCACCCGGGTCGTGGCGAGCAGCGAGCCCGACAACGGCACGGTGGAGCGGCTCACCCTCGTGGGGGGCGGCGACCCGCTCCTGTCGACCGCGGAGCTCCGGACGCTCCTCGCGTCCGACCCGCGGACCGCGGGGACGCCGTCGACCTCCCTCGAGGCCCTGGCCGACGCGCTGGTGGCGAAGGGCGTCCGGCGGGTGAACGCGCTCGTCGTGGACGACTCCCGGTACGAAACGCTGCGCTACCTCCCGGTGTGGTCGCCCTCCTACCGCACCGAGGGGCAGATCGGTCCGCTGGGCGCGCTCACGGTGAACAAGGGGTTCAGCACGCTCCGGCCCCGACCGGTGCCGGTCGACGACCCGGCGGTGTTCGCCGGCAACGAGCTCGCCCGACTCCTGCGCGCCCGCGGGGTCACGGTGAACGGCGCGGCGGTGCGCGGCCGGACGGATCCGGGGGTCG
>BTUT01000531.1:0-2426 GCA_045862935.1 Acidimicrobiia bacterium | reverse complement strand
CCTCTACGCCGAGCTCGGCTACACGGGCCTCACCCGCGGCAGCGACGAGAACCACCTCTACGCCGTTGCCGTCGAGCCCAGCGGCCCGAATGGTCATCCCCTCGATCACGTGGTCCACGCCCTCCACACCAGCCGGGCGAAGACCGCTGCCGTCGACTACCTCGAGGAGGTGGGACGCTGATGCGCACCCAACCACAACCTGCCCACACCGACGCCGACCTCACCGTGCCGCTCGTGCTCGGGGGAGCCGCGCTCGCGATCACGCTGACGCACTGGCTGGCCGCCAACCTCGCTGCCCTCGTCGGTCGGGGCCGGCTCCTCGGGATGAACCCGGTGGCGTCGTTCCACGCGCTCACCCGGCTGCCGGATTACGCGGGGGATCCACGCCTCGCGTGGGACGAGCCCGCACAGTCGAACCTCCCCGGTCCGTTCGTCTACTGGATGGCCGTAGGGTTCGTGGTCGTCCTCGTCGTGATGCTCGCGGCCGTCGCGCTGCAGCGGTTCGGGTCGCGTCGCAACGAGCCGCCGGACAAGCGCCGGCGCCTCGGCGTCGAGACCCAGGCGCGTCTCGCGACCACGCGTGATCTCCGGCCGCTTCTGACTCGCGAACCGGAGCCCGGACGCTTCGTGCTCGCTCGCTGGGGTCGACGCTTGCTCGCCACCGAAGGGGCGGGCGGTAGGAACCGGCGCGGTGTGCGCGGCGCGGTCGCCGTGTTCGGGCCATCGCAGTCGGGCAAGACGACCGGTCTCATGGACGGTGTCGACGCATGGGACGGGCCGGCGATCGTCTCGTCGGTGAAGAACGACCTCCTGCGAGCGACCCTGAACAGCCGTGCGGAGCTCGGCGAGATCAAGGTCTTCGATCCTCTCGGCATCACCGGCGCGCCGTCCGCAAATTGGAGCCCGTTGCGCGCCGCGTCCGACCTTGCCGGCGCGCTCGCCGCCGCGCAGGTTCTCGCCCGAGCCGGGGGCGAGGATGCGCCCAATGATCGGTTCTGGCGGGGTCAGGCCGAACAGCTCATCGCCGCGATGCTGTGGACGGCGGCCAACACCGCCGACCACACCATGCGCAACGTCGTCCGGTGGGTGCTCGAGCTCGATCGACCCCAGGGCGACAGCGGCGGGACCCTTGCGCCGCTCGTGCGTCTCCTGACCGATCACCCCGACGAGGCAGCGTCCCTTGCCGCCCGCCAGGTGCAGGGCTGGCTCCACGGCCAGTGGAGCACCGACCCGAGGACGACCTCGAGCGTGTACGCCACCGCGCGAAATGCGGTGTGGCCGTGGGCCGATCCATCGATCGCCGCCTCCGCCGACGGTTGCGACATCACGCTCGACTGGCTTCTCGCCGGCGCCAACACGCTCTACCTGTCCGCGCCGCTCGGCGACGAGACGCGCATCGGAGTCGTGTTCGCAGTTCTCTTGCACGACCTCATCACTCAGGCGTTCGATCGCTACAACCGAACCGGTGACCCGCTCGACCCGCGGCTCCTGGTGCTTCTCGACGAGGCCGCCAACACGCCGCTCCCGAAGCTTCCGCAGTGGGCGTCGACCGTGACCGGCGCAGGCATCCAGCTCGTGACCGTGTGGCAGTCGAAGGCCCAGCTCGACATGACCTACGGCAAGGATGCCGACACCGTTCTGACCAACCACCGGTCGAAGCTGATCTACCCGAGCGGCATCACCGATCTCGCGACCGTGCAGTACATCAGCGAGCTCGTCGGCGACGAGCACGTCCGCAGCGACCTCGACGAGCGCGGTTGGAACGCTGGGATGGACGACTCCCGGAGAGGCCGTAGCCCTGCGACCCGTCTCCCGTACCTCCCGGCCAGCACCCTCCGCCGGGCGCACGTCGGCGACGCCCTCTTGGTTCACGGGCACCTGCCACCCGCCTGGATCCGCGCCTAAACGGTGATGCGAAGCCGTCGGATCTCCCGAGCCCACACGAAAGCTCAGACGCCGAGGTTCCATGAGAGCCTCCAGCCGATCCCGGCGCCCGGCAGGGTGAATTGCTCCGTAGGTTCCGCGTCGTTGTCACAGGCCGCGCGTAGCGTTTGGCCGTGGCGCAGCCTCTGACCATCCATTCCGCAGTAGCCGCGTTCGGCGCTGCAGCGAAGGCGAAGTTGACGAATCCGGCTGCACATGGGGAGCCGGAGGACCAGCTGCGAGCGCCGTTGGAGGCGCTCGTTGGCGACCTGACCGAGTTGTGCCGGGTCGGGCGCTCGTCGGTCACGGTCGTCGGGGAGTCGGCACTGGCCGATCTCAAGACGCGACCCGACTACGCAGTCACCCGAGGCAACGCGCTCGTGGGATTCCTCGAAGTCAAGGCACCGGGAAAGGGCGCTGATCCGAGGAGGTTCCGAGACCGTCACGACAAGGATCAGTGAGAGAAACTCAACTCCCACCCGAACCTCCACTACACCGACGGC
>BTUT01000530.1:0-2429 GCA_045862935.1 Acidimicrobiia bacterium | reverse complement strand
GAACGTCACCATCGAGGTCGAAGGCGACGTCGCGACCTCGCGCTCCTACTACACCGTCTTCCAGCAGACCGACTCCCTGGCGCTGCAGCCGATCATCGCCGGTCGCTACCACGACCGGTTCGAGAGGGTGGGCGGGACGTGGCGCTTCGCCGACCGGCTCATCTACTCCGACCTCGTCGGCGACCTCAGTCAGCACCTCATGGTCGACGTCTTCGGCGGCGGGGAGATCCCGACGTGACCGGGCCCGCAGCCGAGGAGCTCGTCATCGTCGAGGATGGGATCGAGGACGACCACGCGGACGGGGTCCGCACGATCACGCTCAACCGGCCCGAGGTGCGCAACGCGTTCAACCGCGCGCTCTACCGCGCCGCGGGTGGCGCGCTCGCGGCGGCCGACGCGGACGACGCGGTCAAGGTCGTCGTCCTCGCCGGAGCGGGTCAGGGCTTCAGCGCCGGGCAGGACCTCAAGGAGATGGCGGCCGTCGGCCGTCCCGGCGAGTCCGGGACGAGCGAGGAGCACGGGTTCCAGACGTTCGTCGGCGCGCTCGAGTCGTTCTCGAAGCCCCTCGTCGCCGCGGTGCACGGCAACGCGATCGGCATCGGCACCACGATGCTGCCCTACTGCGACCTCGTGCTGGTGGCCGACGACGCTCGTCTGCGGCTCCCGTTCGCGCCGCTCGGTGTGGTGCCCGAAGCGGGCAGCAGCTTCACGATCCCCCACGCGATCGGGCGCCAGCAGGCCTCGTACCTCCTGCTCACCGGTGCCTGGCTCGACGCGCACGGGGCGGTGGCCGCGGGTCTCGCGCTGCGTTGCGTGCCCCGCGCCGAGCTCCTCGCCGAGGCCCACGCCCTCGCCGTGCAGCTCGCGGCGCTCCCGTCGAGCTCGCTCGTGGCCACGAAGCGCCTGGTGCGGGCGGGCTGGCTCGACGCCGCCCGAGCGGCGCGGTCGCGAGAGGAGGCGGTCTTCACCACCCTCCTCGGGCACGGCGCCAGCAAGGCTGCACTCGACGACTTCCTCGACCGGGGACGAGCCCCGGGGGAGTAGCGAGGCGGGCGACGTCGGACCGGCGCCGGGTGGCGCGCCTGGCCCGAGTGGGCGGCCCACGAGCACGGCTCCGAGCGCCGCCGCCAGCGCAGGAAGCGCAGAAGTAGAGCGCCCACCCGGCCCCCGCTACGATCCGCGCAGACACGCAGAGCTGGGGAGGGATCATGGGCTGGAAGGTGGTCGTCGACTTCGACGTCTGCGAGAGCAACGCGATCTGCATGGGCCTCGTGCCCCAGGTGTTCGAGGTGCGCGACGACGACTACCTGTACCTGCTCGAGGAGAACCCGTCCGACGAGCTGCGCCCCCTGGTCGAGCAGGCCGTGCGCCAGTGCCCCAAGCAGGCCATCTCGATCGTGGAGGAGTGACCGACTCGGTTGTCGACGGACACGGGTCCGACCCGGCGCATCCGCCCGGGCCCGAGCTCGAGCGCCTCACCGAGGCCGTGCGGCGGATCGGCAACCAGATCGTGCTCACGGCGGCGACGCCCCAGCAGCTGACGAGCGCCGCGGAGCAGATCGAGGCCGTCGCCGACGCGCTCGCGCCGGTCACGCCCCCATGGTCCGCCGCGGTGCGCGCCGACTTCGCGCACGGCGATCCCCAGGACTTCTTCCCCTTCTCGCCTCTGGTCGGCCGGTACAACCCGCTCGCTCCGCCGATCCGGGTGTGGGCCGGGGACGGGGTGGTGCGCGGCACCGTCAACCTCGATGCCGTGTACGAGGGTCCGCCCGGCTGCGTGCACGGAGGCGTGATCGCCGCCGTCTTCGACGAGCTCCTGAGCCTCGCGAACCTGGTCGCGCAGGTGGGCGCGATGACCGGCACGCTCACCATCCGGTACCGCTCGCCCACGCCGCTGAGGACGGACCTCACGCTCACGGCGCGCCACGTCGGCGTGGACGGCCGCAAGGTGCGGGCCGAGGGCACCATCCACGTCGGCGACCGGCTCTGCGCGGAGGGCGAGGGCATCTTCGTCATGGCGAACCTCGACGTGCTGTCCACGATCACTCGGAGCGGCGACGCGCCGTGACCGGGCACGGCGAGACGCTCGACGGGCTGCACAATTTCCGGGATCTCGGCGGGCTCGGGACCCGCGACGGCCGGTGGGTCCGCGGCGGGCGCGTCTATCGGAGCGACGCGCTCCACCGCATGACCCGGGCCGACGTCGAGCGTGTGCGACGGCTCGCGCTCTCGTCGATCGTCGACCTGCGTGCGCCGGACGAGATCGCCCACGTCGGCATCGGGCCGATCCGCCGGCTCGACGCCGAGTACCACAACCTCCCGACCCGCCCGGCGCTCTTCGCCGGGTCGAGCGGCGAGCCCGGCGCGTCGGCGTCCCCGGCACCCCGGTCCGCTCCGGAGCGGTACCTGGGGTACCTGGGGGAGGGGCC
>BTUT01000529.1:0-2431 GCA_045862935.1 Acidimicrobiia bacterium | reverse complement strand
CTGATGGCCACGTTGCTCAACGAGCTCGAGCGCACCGGCGGTCGCTACGGGCTCCAGACGATGTGCGAGGGCGGGGGGCTGGCCAACGCCACCATCATCGAACGGCTCTGATCAGCCGGTGGTGCGCGGGTCGTGATCGTCGCCGTCTCCCTGCTCGGTTGGATCGCACGCATCGCGATCACGCTGGTCGCGATCCTGGTGATCTACGTGGTCGGCGCGGCGATCCTGGCCAAGTTCAAGATCCCCCCGCCGGCCGAGCCCGACCCCGATCAGGTGGTGGAGGTCGCGCTGCGGTTCCGGTGCGTGGTGTGCGGCGCCGAGGTGGTGATGACCGCCGCGCAGGCCAACATGGAGATCGAGGCCCCGCGGCACTGCCGCGAGGACATGGTCCTCGTGGGCGACGCCTGAGTGCTCAGGCGCGGCCGAGGAGCTTCGACGCCGTCACCGGCGTGAGGCCGCGGGCCGCGAGACCGTCGAGGATGCGGGGGAGCGCGGCCACGGTCTGGGGGTAGCCGAAGTGCAGGCTCACCACCGCGCCGGGGCGGACCGCGGAGAGGGTGCGGGCCACGATCGCGTCGGTTCCGGGGCTCTGGTAGTCGAAGGGCTCGACGTCCCATCCGAGCACGACCGGGTAGCCCGCCGCGCCCGCGGCCGCGAGCACCGCGTCGGAGGGCTGTGCGGTGCCGTCGGCGGTCCCCGAGGGGCGGAACAGCCGGCCGGGCGTTCCGGTGAGGCGCACGAGGGTGTCGCGGCAGCGCGTGATCTCGGCCTGCATGGCGGCGGCGCCGAGCCCGGCGAACGCGGGGTGGGAGAACGTGTGGTTCGCGATCTCGTGACCGCCGTCGACGAGGCGCTTCCCGTAGGCGGGGTTCGCGTCGAGCCACTCGCCGACGACGAACGCGGTGATCGGGACGTCGCGCTGACCCAACGTGGCGAGGAGCTGGTCGGCGAGGGCGAGGTCGCCGTCGACGTGGAAGGTGAGCGCCACCCGCGCGGGCGCGTCGGGTCCGCGGACCACGAATGTGGCGGTGCCGGCCGGAGCCGCCGGGCCGCTGGGCGGTGCGACCGTGCCCGGCGCGGGGCTCGTGGGGGCGGGGCTCGCCGGGGCCGCGGTGGCGGGGCCCGCCGGGGCCGTGGGCGAGGACGCGCCCCGGTCGCTTCCCCCGCCGCCCCCGCACGCCGCCGCGACGAGCGCGATCCCGGCGGCGACGCCCGCCCCGAGGAACGCTCGGCGGTCGACGGACCGGCCGGCGCGCGGCCGGGTCGGCGTGCCCGTCGGCTCGTTCCTCGGCGTGCCGGATCGGGTGCCGGTCGGGGTGCCGGTCGGCTCGTCGGTCAGGGGAGCTCGCTCTCCACAGTCTGTGGACAACTCTGTGGGGAATTACACGACTGCAATTCGGGGCGCCGTGTCCCGGAGGTGCACCCCGCCACGGCTAGCGGTACTGGGTCGAGAGGATGAACCCGCCGATCATCAGCACCAGCCCGAGGATGAGATCCGAGTTCTGGGCGTCACCGCCGGGGAGCAGACCGAGATAGTTGGCCACGATCACGGCGATGCCGCAGATCAGCAGGGTGAACATCCCCACCGGCACCCACAGCGGGCTGTGCTTCGCCGATTTCGGCGTGGGTGGGGTGTAGCGGCCCGACCCGGGCGCCGGACGGGGCTTGGTGCCCTTCTCGGTGACCCGACCGGCCGACTTCTGGCGTGCCATCGGGCGACTGTAGCGAACGCCCTCCCGATCGACGGAGGCAGGCGGTTACCGTGCAGGGATGGCCCCGCGGGTGCTCGTGATCGACAACTACGACTCGTTCGTCTACAACCTCGTGCAGTACCTCGGGGAGCTGGGTGCGGAGCCCGTCGTCCACCGCCACGACGCCGCGCCCCTCGAAGCCCTCGCCGCGCTCGAGCCCGACGCCGTGCTCGTGTCGCCCGGCCCCGGGCGGCCCGAGGACGCGGGCGTGTCGAACGCGGCGATCCGCCACTTCGGCGAGGCCGGCGTGCCGGTCCTCGGGGTGTGCCTCGGCCACCAGTGCCTGGGCCAGCTCTACGGTGGCGAGGTCGTGCGGGCGCCGCACGTGATGCACGGCAAGACGTCCACGATCACCCACGACGGGCGGGGCGTGTTCACGGGCCTCCCCAACCCGATCGTCGCCACGCGCTACCACTCGCTCGTCGTCGACCGGGCCAGCGTCCCCGCGACGCTGGAGGTCACCGCCGAGAGCGAGGACGGCCTGGTGATGGGTCTCCGCCACCGTGACCTGCCGGTCGAGGGCGTGCAGTTCCACCCCGAGTCGATCCTCACCGAGGCGGGCCACGACCTCCTCACGAACTTCTTGTTTGGACGTTCGCCGGGCCGATAGCGCCGGCGGAAGGGCAAACAAACGGGGGGTCACGGGCGGGGGGCCAGCCCCGCCGCGGCCCGGGGCCGGG
>BTUT01000528.1:0-2435 GCA_045862935.1 Acidimicrobiia bacterium | reverse complement strand
GCCAGCGCCTCGACGAGCCCCGCGTCCACCTCGGTGTCGTCGTCGAGCACCAGGATCCTGTCGATCTCCGCGGTGGTGGCCAGCGCGTCGAACGCGCGGGTGAGCGCGGCCGGGAGCCCGGCGTTCTCCGGTTGGACGAGCGCGACGAAGTCGATGCCGGGCGCGAGGCCGGAAGGACGCGACGTGAGGGGCGCGTCCGGGTCGTCGTCGACGACGCAGACCGCTCTGACGAGGTCACCGAGGCTCACGACGGTGGCGAGGCACCGGGCGAGCTGCTCGGGACGCCGGTAGGTGGTGATGGCGGCACCCATGGTGATGCCGTCGGGGGAGCGCGCCACTGACGAGAGGCTAGGTGAACGCCGCAGGCGTGACCGGCAGCCTCCTCACTCGAGGATGTTCACCGCGCGGGCGACCACGAGCACCGCGACGACGAGGGAGATCGCTTCTTCGGCCATCATGAGGAGCTTCGCCCAGGGTCGGATCGCGGACACGTCGGTCGGGCTGAACGCGGTCGCGGTCGTGAACGACAGGTGCAGGTAGTCGACGAACTGGGGGTACCAGCCCGGGTCGACGTGCTCGGCGTTCGTCATCTCGGGGAAGACGAAGGCCGGCGTCCCCTCGCCGTGGGCCCGGGCGGCGGCGCCACCGCGATCCAGATCCCAGTACCAGAGCGCGAACGCGATCACGTTGACGAGCCAGATCGCGCCGCCCGCGGCGAGCAGTGTCCTCGCGTCGTTCGTGAACGAGAGCGTGCCGAGGATGTCGGCGATGAGCATCACTGCCGAGGCACCGTTGGCGAGGGTGATCATCGCGATCATCACGTCGGTGAGCACGCGCAGCCACGTGGCTCGGCGGTCGATCCGCCCCGGGTCCCCGATGACCAGCGCCCCCAGCATCACCACCACGAACGCCGTCAGCAGCCACGGCTCGTCGTCGACGCGGAGGTGGGGAGACAACGTCGCGCGGAGCACCGCGCACGCCATGACGGCCGCCGCCATCGGCCAGCGCGACTCGCCCACGCGCCGGGGTCGTCGGGCGGGGGCCTCGTCAGCCACGGCGCGCCGCCCGCACACTGGCGGTGACTCGGCTCGGGTGCGGGTGCCTGCGGCTCCTCATGCGTCCTCGCCCCTCGCCGGTCGGGTCGTCGACGCCCGCGGGCGTCTCCCGCGAGTCTCGCCCGGATCGCCGTCAACCGGATGGACCGTCGGGACCAGATGACCGAACGCCTCGTCGGGAGTCACGAACCGGAGACGCCGAGCGCGCGCGTCGTGATCGAGGTGCGCCACGATCCCGTCGAAGAGCCTGCGGGCACGGGCGTCGAGCGGGGTGTCGCTGCGGATCTTGAACGCGAGGTAGGGGGACGCGAGCGCGTCGGCGGCGGCGAACGCGGCGTCCCAGAAGTCGGCGGGGCTACGCCAATCGCGCCACATCTCGAGCGGGCTGTACGGGGGACGAGGTCGGCGGTGCGTGAACGTGCGCTTCACGGTCCCCGCGTGACGCGTCGCCCGTGACCACAGCGCACTCCTCACGGCGGAGCGATCGGGGAGGAGGCTCCGGATGGTGGCCGGTACGAACCGCCCGGCGGTCAACGGCACGGCGAGGAAGCCCTCGGGGGCCTCCCCGGGGTTGGCCGGGCGGCGGAAGTCGCGCGGGCTCGGCCGGTACGGCGTGAGCGGGATCCACTCGTGGTCGGGGCACGTCCCGAGGTGCACGACGCCGACGTGCATCCCCGGCCGCAAGCGCCCTTCACCCGGCCAGAGCGACAGGTCGTAGCGCGCACCGCGATCGCGCACCGTGTTCATGAGCGGTGTCGACATGTAGAACGAGCCGAACAGGTGGAACTCGGGCGCGGTGCCGAACGCGTCGCGGTACGCATCGAAGCCGGTGTTCGCGCAGACCTGGATCCACTCCTCGCTGGCGTGGTCCGCCACCCAGCGGCCGTCGCCGTGCTCCCAACGGAAGGCGTGGACGTGGAGCCCGATCGCGTCGCCCGCGCGCGCCGCCGAGGCGAAGAACCCTCCGTAGTGCTCGACTCCCCAGGTCGGCGATCCGTACCACGTGGCGATCTGGGGGTCCATCCGCACGCCCCAGGCGAGGCGCGCGTCGGCACCGGTGGCCCGGGCGAGCCGGTCGCGCAGGGTGTCGACCGTCGCGATCATCTGCTCGAGTCCGTTCCACGGCGAAGGGTCGTCGAGCGGGCCGCTCCGCAGGTCGGGCTCGCAGTCGATGGCGAGGACGATCGGGATCGTGCCGGGCATCAGGGCGGGGGGCTCCGGTGCGGTCGCGGGCTCCGGTGCATGGGGCGCAGCGTGGCCGCGCCGTCGGGCGTCTCGACCGCGGCCACCACCGCGAACCCGAGCCGTTCGTAGAACGTCACGTTGCGGGGGTTGCTCGACACCAGTCCGCAGGGCAGCCCTTCCGCGTCGATGGTCGCC
>BTUT01000527.1:0-2437 GCA_045862935.1 Acidimicrobiia bacterium | reverse complement strand
AGACCGGGGGGTGGGTGTCCGCGTTCGCGAGCGAGGTGTACTGGCTCGACATGGTACCGCCCGACATGTCCCGCGCCGCGCAGCTCGACGGGCGGCGCGGCGCGCTGGGATCTCCGCCGGTGGCCGGTGCGGAGGAGCGCGACCCCGGAATCTGGGTGCAGCCCGGCGCGGTGCTCGATGCTTCGATCCGGCTCGTGCCCCCGGTCCTCATCGGTGCAGGTGCCGCCGTCGGACCGGGAGCGTTCGTGTCCGGTTCGGTGATCGGCGCGGGCTGCACCGTCGGCTACGGCGCGCGAGTCACCCGCTCGGTGCTGCTCGACGGCGCGCGGGTGGGGCGGGCGGCCGAGGTGACCGATGCCATCCTCGGTGCCGGCGTGGAGGTGGGCGAGGCCGAGTCGGCGTGCGAGACGGTCCTGGTGTCGTGATGGGGGCAGCCGGGTCGCAGGCGTCGAGGCGATCGGAGGAGCGGTGATGCGGGTGATGGTGACGGGAGGCGCGGGGTTCATCGGCTCGACACTCGTCGATCGGCTGCTCGCGGACGGCCACGAGGTCGACGTGGTCGACGACCTCTCGCGCGGGTCGCTCGCGAACCTGGCCCGGGCGCGAGCGGACCATCCGGACGCGGTCGTGTTCCACCGGCTCGACCTCCGCTCGACCGGCCTCGTCGACCTCGTCACCGCGCGCCGCCCCGAGGTGATCATGCACCTCGGTGCCCAGATGGACGTGCGGGTCTCCGTGGCGCAGCCGATCTTCGATGCCGAGGTGAACATCCTCGGGTCGCTCAACGTGTGCCAGGGTGCCGTGGCAGCAGGCACGCGCAAGGTCGTGTTCGCCGGCTCCGGCGGCACGCTCTCGGGCGCGCCCGTGGTGGTCCGGGGGCGCGAAGCGCACCTCCAGCACCCGCTCTCCCCCTACGGCGTCTCGAAGAAGGCCGTCGGCGACTACCTCCACTACTACCGCGAGATCCACGGGCTCGACTCGACGATCCTCGCGCTGGCCAACGTCTACGGCCCGCGTCAGGACCCCCACGGCGAGGCCGGGGTGGTGGCGATCTTCGCGGGCAAGCTCCTCGCGGGCGAGCCGGCCACGATCTTCGGTGACGGGCGCCAGACGCGCGACTTCGTCTACGTCGACGACGTCGTCGATGCGTTCGTGCGAGCGGCCCACGCCGCGGGGGGTCTCACGCTCAACATCGGGACCGGCGTCGAGACGAGCGTCGAGCAGCTCTACGACGCGATGGCACGCCTGGCGGGCTCGGCCGCGCGGCCCGTCCACGGCCCGGCGCGCCCGGGCGAGCTCGCTCGCAACGCACTCGACCCGGGGTGGGCTTCGGCCCACCTGGGGTGGTCGCCGCAGACCGGCATGGACACGGGTCTCGCACGCACGCTCGACTGGTTCCGGGACCGGGGGTCGGTCGATCCCCGCGGGTGAGGCTCAGCGGTTGAGCCGCATCACCTCGATCGGCACGGGCGGCCGCGCGCGCGGGGTGGAGTCGGGCGCGGGGTGCCCGAGGAGCACGAGCGCGGTGGGTGACCACTCATCGGGGAGTGCGAGCGCGTCACGGGCAGCATCGGGGCAGAAGATCGGGGCGGCGACCCAACACGAGGCCAGGCCGGCGTCGGTGGCCGCGAGCATGAGGTTCTCGACGGCCGCGCCCAGTGAGAGCAGCGCCATGCCCCACTCCGCGCGGCGTCGGGACTCGTCGGGATAGTGGTCGAGGCCCGACCAGGTGAGGCACCCGAGCACGAGGGCCGGTGCAGTCGTGAGCTTCTCCCGGGACGCCTCGACCAGCGCCTCGATGCGGGGCTCGGGCACCCCGTCCCCGGTCAGGTCGGTGCGCCAGCGCGCCCCCATGCCGGCGGCGAGCGCGGCCTTGCCCTCAGGGGTGTCGATCACCACGAAGCGCCAGGGTCTCGAGTGATGGGGTGCGGGGGCGAGACACGCCGCGGCCACGAGATCGTCGAGCACCGTGCGCGGCACGGCCTCATCCGTGAACGACCGGATCGAGCGGCGAGCCTCGACGAACGCGGGGACGGTCATGCGCGACTCCTACCGGAACAGGTCGTCGTGGGGGTCGCGGATCAGGTCGCGGGCCGCACCCGCTCCGAGCCATGCGGGGTCGAGACCCCGGACGATCGCGGCCGGGACGCCCGACGACTTGCCCATCACGAGCTCGGCGGCGGCGGCGATCTCGTCGGCGACCGCAACCTCGGTGACCTGGAGCACGCGGCCGAGCGCGTCCGCGGAGCCCCGCAGGTCGACGACGGCCGCGATCCCCGCGACGCCGATCGCGACGTCGGTCAGACCGAGTCGCCAGGGTCGCCCGAAGGTGTCGGACACGATCACCGCCACCTCGATGCCGCGGCGCGCGCGCAGCGCGTTGCGGATGTGGTGCGCTGACCGGTCGGGGTCGACGGGCAGCAGCGCGGCCCATCCG
>BTUT01000526.1:0-2437 GCA_045862935.1 Acidimicrobiia bacterium | reverse complement strand
GTCGAGGATGAGCGCGACCCGGTCGACGACGTCACGCTCGAGGAGCTGTTCGAGGTTGCGCTGCTGAGCGGGTGAGAGCTCGTCATCGAAGACCACCACATCGAGGTCGAGCGCCTCGGCCAGCTCGCGCAGCTCGTTCGCCTTGCCCTTCCCGATGTAGGTCGCGGGGTCGGGGCGATCGCGCCGCTGCAGCTCGCGGTCGACGGGCTCGGCCCCCGCGGTGTCGACCAGGAGCGCGAGCTCGTCGAGTGATTCCTCGGCCTCCTCGAGGTTGCGAGCACCCACCCCGGTGCCCACGAGGAGCGCGCGCTGCCGGACGACGTCGAGGTCGACCTCGGTCGCGGTGAGTCGCCGGCGCCCGCGCGCGACGTGCGCGTCGCCCGAACCGTCCGCCGTCACGACGCCACCTCGGTGACGGCCGATGGATCGACCTCGACATCGAAGACGTGCACGACGGGCCCGCCGAGGCGGATCGTCGTGCCCACCTCGACGGTGAGCTCACCACCCGGCACCCGCACGATCACGCGAGGCCCGACCAGGTCGCGACGGTGGGCCACCGCCGCCGCGGCACACGCGCCGGTCCCGCACGATCGGGTCTCGCCCACGCCGCGCTCCCACACGCGCATCCGGAGGGCGCCCGGACCGTCGGGCGCCACGAACTCCACGTTGGTGTGGCGCGGGAACCGCGGATCGGTCTCGAGGTGTGGGCCGTGCTCGGCGACGCGGACGGCATCCACGTCCTCCACGAAGCAGACGAAGTGCGGGTTGCCCATGCCCGCGGCATCGCCCCGGTAGGTGACCCCGTGGGACTCGGCGTCGAGGTCGAACGGGCTGGGGGCGTCGATCGGGATCGACGCGGGCTCGAAGGTGACCGCGCCCATGTCGACGGTCGCGGATCGCACGGAGCCGTCGGCGCGCCGGTCGAGCTCGACCGTGCGGCGCCCGGCACCGGTGTCGACCACGAGGTGGTCACCACTGAAGCCCTCGTCCGCGGCCACCCACGCGAGGCAGCGGATCCCGTTCCCGCTCATCTCCGCGACGCGACCATCGGCGTTGTGCAGGATCATCGTCGCGTCGGCACCACCGGTGCCGGGCTTCAGCACGATGAGCCCGTCGGCGCCGATCCCGGTGTGGCGATCACAGAGCGCGCGAGCCAGCGCCTCCGCCATGCGCGGCGGCACATCCGGATCGAGTGCCGTCCACACGAGGAAGTCGTTGCCGGTGGCGTGGAGCTTGGCGAGCCGGAGGGCGGTGGAGCTCGCATTCATCCCCGACAGCATTCCAGGACCGCAGGGACGAGCGCATCCGGATTGCTCGCGGTGGCGAACCACGTGATGCGGGGATCGCGCCGGAACCACCGGATCTGGCGCCGCGCGAACTGCCGCGTCCGCAGCACGGTCGTCTCCCGGGCGAGCTCCACCGATGGTTGGGACCCGTCGACGACCGCGGCGGCTTCCCGGTACCCGATCGCCTGGCTGGCGGTGGGCGACAGACGTGGTCGAGCACCCCCGTTCAGGCCGCGCACCTCGTCGATGAGCCCACCGGTGTACATGCGCTCGACGCGCTCGACGATCCGGGCGTCGAGCACCTCCGAGGGCAGCCACATCCCGAGCAGCCGCACCGGGAACACCGGTTCACCATGGTGCTCGAGCCCTGCACCCGACGCGGAGAACGGCTCGCCGGTGATCTCCATCACCTCGAGGGCTCGAACGGTGCGCCGCAGGTTGGCGGGATCGATGCGCGAGGCCGCGAGCGGATCGCGGGCCGCCAGCTCGGCGGTGAGCGCCGCGAGCCCGCCGGGCTCCGAGGCTCGGGCCTCGAGGCGTGCGCGGACGGCCCGGTCCTCGCCCGGGAACCGCAGGTCGTCGACCACCGCGCGGAGGTACAGGCCGGTGCCCCCGACCAGGAGCGCACGCCGGCCACGGGACTCGATGTCGGCGACTGCGGCACGGGCCTCGGACTGGAAGCGGGCGACCGACCACGCCTCGTCGGGGTCGGCGACGTCGACCAGGTGGTGCGGGACGCGCGCCCGCTCGGAGACCGTCGGCTTCGCCGTGCCGATGTCGAGCCCGCGGTACACCTGCATCGAGTCGACGGAGACGATCTCGATGCCGCCCAGCGTCTCGGCGATCGTGAGCGCGAGGGCCGACTTCCCGGCCGCGGTGGGACCGACGAGGGCGAGGTGGGCGATCGGGCCCGCCTCAGCTCGCGACGACGGGGATGCGGGCCCTGGGTGGGAGCGGCGCGTCGAGCACCTCCGCCACGCGTCCCCGGAGCCAGTGCGGCGCGGCGCCCGTGATCTCGACCCGCACCGTGGCTCCGGGGCGCGCCGCCGCGGCCGTCACGGCCGCCACGGGGAAGTGCACGAGCTTGTTCTGACGGGTGCGGCCGCTGAGCTGGGTCGGGTCCTTCTTCGACGGGCCCTCCACGAGGACCT